>JAUILP010000103.1 GCA_030432875.1 Oligoflexia bacterium
AAAACCTTGACGATACGCCTTGTTCAATGATGATCTCTTCATGACAGTCTCCATTTTTGATGTTCAAAACACCTTCAATTTTGGAGAGCTGTCACCTAAATTTCAACATTTATCGGGACATTGCCTTAACGGGTATAGAACCTAATACCCTTAGAGAGCGCGCTCGCCAAAGTAGCGATGATACCGTGATTTCTCAGCTAGAGAAAATGTCTTTCAATTTTAAATCAAAAAACAAAAATCCGGAAACCTATTGCTTTCATTTTATTTCTTCAGACGGGCTCTACATCTGCATTGGGGAAGAAAATCGTGTTGAAAACGAAGCACTCCGAAAGGAGCTCCTGCTTGCAAATGGTCAGCTGAGCAATCTCACTCGAGAGCTTATGAAAAAACAAGCAGAACTTAAAAAACTTAATGAATTGAAAAATCAATTTTTAGGAATGGCGGCGCATGACCTAAGAAATCCCATATCGATTATTCTGTCCTATACTCTATTTTTAATGGAAGATCCGGAAGTTAAATTGCCTCAAGAGAAAATATATCTATTGGAAAAGATGAAAAACTCTAGCGAATTTATGCTTAGCCTCTTAGATGATCTCTTAGATGTAACAAAAATTGAAGCTGGAAAAATCAATCTTGAGCTAAGCGACATTGAAATAAACTTATTTCTTAAAAAAATAGTTGAATTGAATAATGATTTAAGTAAGTCGAAACAAATTAAGATTTTTCTGAATATGCCAGAGAAAAATGTCAAAGTTAAAATTGATCCCAACAAAATGACCCAAGTCATGAATAACTTTATCGGTAATGCCATTAAATTTTCACCCGCTAATACCCAAGTTTCCATTAGCGTAGTGACATCTGATGATAGCCTCATTGTGGCGGTCAAAGATCAGGGCCAAGGTATTCCCCGCGAGGAGCTTTCAAAGTTATTTCTTCCATTTCAAACGACTAGCGTGAGGAGCACTGCTGGCGAAAAAAGCACCGGCCTAGGTCTATCTATCGTGCACAAGTATATATTGGCGCACCATGGGCGCATTTGGGTTGAAAGTGAAGTTGGCAAGGGAACCACTTTCTTCTTTTCGATTCCCATCAATTTTGAAAAAAGCGTTGAGAATTCTAATTCTTCCAAAGCTCATAAGGAGGTCTCAGGCCATCCACAAGATGAGATCGCAGGCATGAAAGGTACCTTTTTGCTTATTGATGATTCAGAAGAGAACCACCTAATTATTAGGAAATTTGCTCAAGGAAGTTCCCTTGAATTTGAAGGGGTTTTTAATGGGGCTGATGGCCTCAAAAAGATAGAAGATAAGCACTATAATTTTATCTTGTGTGATATTGAAATGCCGCAAATGTCCGGATTTGATTTTGTAAAATCAGTGAGGTTGTCAGAAAGAGAACAGGCAACAAAAAAACGTCTACCCATTTTAGCACTTTCAGGTCACTCAGGAGATGAATTTGAGAAAAAAGCCAAAGATGCGGGGTTTGATGGCGTTTTTACAAAGCCATTAATTAAAAAAGTTTTTTTAGATAAAGTTAAATCGTTTTTAACAAGTGAAAAAACAATAGCAGCTTAAACGTTCTAGCAATTCACCGAAGCTTCTAGCTCCTTAACCGCGAGTTTTATTGTCTCTTTGATTTTGCTATTCGGCTTCAGGTTTTGCTCAAGCCAAACAGTAATTGATTTAAATGCAGAGGTATAGCCATTTTTCTCGTCAAGCCATGCACTAACAAGAAGGTGCCCTATATTTCTATATTCTCTCAAGTTGCGGGGCGAAAGGGAGTCATCGATAATTTGGGCAATAATTTGAACCTTTGAAGGGGATATGAGTCTGTTTTGGTCATTGCTCAAAATTTCGGAGAGTTTAAAGAGAGTTTCACTTTGGGTGCTCTCTCTATTTAGATGGACCTCTAGTAAATTGCTTAATGTTTTGAGTTGATGACTCAACAGGATCGTAGGAATTCCGCGCCCTGCCAGTACCTGAGCAAGCCACCTGACTTCCTTATGCGCTGCCTCGAAGGTCATATGACTTACTTCGAGAAGCCAAGCACTATCGCTATTTGAAAACTTGCTGCCACGATCGCCAAATCTCTTATGAATATAAGGAAAAAGCAAAAATGTTTCTGCGCTAGCGCGCTTCGCAAGTAAGAGTTCTTTTGGATCTTGAGTAACGGTATACTTACCCGCATGAGGATTGACACTACTAACATGGCGCCCACGAACAACATTGCTAGTCGGAAAGAGCTTAAGCCAAAAATCTCGTAAACCTTGAAATAAACTTTGCGCTCCCTCGATAATAGTTTCGACCTCTGAGGGTGTTTTCTCTTTTCTTTATTTCTAGGAACAAACTAAAAGCGTTTAAAGCTGGACTTCTGGGGAAAGTATATGCCAAATTTACCTTTAAGGAAAATTGATACCGGATTTTTTTTCACGAAATTTATCGGTGGTTCTTTATCTGTGGAATTAGCTAGTCGTGGACACTTTCGCGCCAGAGACTGCTTTTTTAATAATCTTGATGAGGATGAGAGATGAATGATTCTAGTGCTGAAATTCTGTGGACACCGACTCCAGACCGCATAAAGAAGAGTCATATGGCTCAGTTTATGGAGTCCATCAATAAAAAATATACAAAGAGTCTGTTGAATTATCGTGATCTTCACAACTTTTCACTGGAAAGCAGCGATCAATTCTGGTTAGAACTCGCAATTTATGTCGGGATAAACTGGCAGGTTTCACCTAAAGAAAACGTTTGTCAGCGCACCCCTGGTAAACTAATAGGGACGCGGTGGTTCCCCGAAACAAAACTAAATTATGCGCAAAATTTGCTGTTTCCCGGTAACCGTCAAGCTAGAGCAGAATTTCCCTTAATATCTCTTATTGAAGGAATAGTAAGCCCTTTATGCCTTACCCACGAGGACTTACTTCTGCAAGTGGCACGCGGACAAGCTTATTTGCGGGATCAGGGCGTCAAAAAAGGTGACCGGGTTGCAGGAATTGTCGGTAACACTCATCACGCTGTTATTGCGATGCTTGCTGCTACGAGTCTAGGTGCGATATGGTCCTCTTGCTCTCCAGACTTTGGCTCAGGAGCCATCATCGATCGCTTTGCGCAAATCGAACCTAAAGTAATTTTTGTGTCTGCTGGGTATATCTATAATGGCAAACGATTTTTAACTGATAACGTCGTCTCATCAGTACTTGCGGCAATACCAAGTATCACAACTTGCATCACCATAAATCCCTTAAACATAGATCTAAATTACGCAGAATTTTCGAAGGGCAGCGCTAAGGTTCTCGACTGGGAAAATTTTATTCAGTATAAAGAAATTAGTATTACCCATTCAAACTCAGTTTATCAACTAACTTTTGAACCACTTGAATTTCATGATCCGTTATTTATTCTCTATTCCTCTGGTACGACAGGTGTTCCTAAATGTATTGTTCATAGTATCGGCGGAACTCTGCTTCAGCATAAAAAAGAACTTATGCTCCACTGCGATCTTCAGCATGATGAGCGTTTATTTTACTATACGACTTGTGGCTGGATGATGTGGAATTGGATGGTTTCTGCTCTATCTGTAGGGGGAACCTTACTCCTCTTTGATGGCTCTTTGGTCAGCCCAGACATAAGCGTTTTGTGGAAAGCCGTCGCGCGTCATAAGGTCAGTATATTAGGTACGAGTCCCAAATTTTTGGCGCAAAACATGCAGGAAAAATTTTCGCCAAAAAAACATAATTATGATTTTTCATCTCTAAAAACATTACTTTCTACTGGTTCTCCCCTCCTGCCTGAACATTACGACTGGGTATACAGTGATGTTAAAACCAATATTCATCTCGCTTCCATTTCCGGCGGCACTGATATCGTTTCCTGTTTTCTTCTTGGCAACCCTTTAAGTCCGGTTAGACGTGGAGAGCTACAAGGGCCGGGGCTTGGTATGGCCGTAGAAGTTTGGGATGATGAAGGGCAAAAATTGCCTGCGGGTGAAAAAGGCGAGCTCATTTGCGCTGAGCCATTTGTCTCTATGCCCATAGGGTTTTGGGGCGATAACCGGGGAGAAAAATATTTTGCAGCCTACTTCAATAAATATGCACTCCGTGAAGTTTGGCATCACGGTGATTATATCCAGGAATGCCCATCCGGTGGCTTTATTATTATGGGGCGTTCTGATGCCACCCTAAATCCTGGTGGGGTACGCATTGGTACCGCAGAAATTTATCGGGTTGTGGAAAATATGAGTGAATTTGAAGATAGTCTGGTCGTAGGTATACCGATGCATGGTGATGTGCAAGTCGCACTTTTTGTCAAAATGAGAGGTGATATTGCTTTCAACTTTGAAGTCGAGAAAAAAGTGCGCTCTATTATCAGACAAAAGCTAAGTCCTCGGCATGTACCAGAAAAAATTATGGTCGTCAGCAAGATTCCTTACACCCGAAGTGGAAAAAAAATGGAACTGGCTGTACAAAAAATATTGCGGGGAGAAGTTATTAAAAATGAAGGAGCGATGCAAGACCCCACGGCTTTAGAGGACTATAAAGAAATTTTTTTGTTAAATGCTACAAAGCCTTAGGAGTCTGAAGGATTTACGATTTCCTGTGTATCGTTTTGTCTATATTAAATGACTATTTTCCGGCATGACAGCGCTTTGCAGGTAACGCGAGGGCGATTCTTCCTCGCCCTGCTCCTCAGGACACTGCGTTGGCATTTCCGCGCCAGCGCCTACCTAAAAAATAGACAATATGTAAAAAATATAATATATTTTCTCTAACATTAATTGAACTAATTGATAATTATCCGCATGTATTCGCAGCCTTAAAGGAACAACGGGTACTGGCATGTAAATTGCTTTCTTTGGAGTGTAAGCGGCCAAGATGTGTCCTGCGCGGAAACAAATAATTTCCCGAGGTATCTGAGTTACTCTTTCTAATATCGATCTGGTTCTCTCGGGAGTGCCACCCAACCAAATGAGAAGTGATAGAATTTTTTCCCTCCAATAAATAGGAAATTTTTCCAATGATTTTCTACCACCATTCCATAAAAACTCTAGAATTAATCCATAAACATAAAATCTTTGAACTTGGCAGTGGCAAATCGAATTTTAATTTCATTACCCTTATTTTTCTATTTTCTTTCACCCTCTTTTCCGTCAGTTGCGGAAACAATAATAAACATGATATTCGTGTTGATAACGGCTCCTCAAGCTCAATTAAGCAAAGCAAAGCTGAGTGCAATCCAGGTCAATCTGATTGCCAGCAAAGTAGCGCACAAACACTTAGTAGCGCCTGCACAGCAGAAACTCCCATGAATTGTGATATGGCATGGCCGCTGGAAAACACTAATGTTGTTCGCCAAAAATTTGGGACCCCTCACGAAGGAACAAAACATTTTTATGAAAAATCTTTATGCGGCTGGCATAATGGTATCGATTTGTACAATAGTGATTATGTGGGAAAAGACGGCCAAAAAGGAAAAGACATTGGAGTTTTTGCCGTTCTGCCCGGTAAAATTATCAGAAGAGGTACAGCGGATAGCGGAACCGGACCCAACACCTTATACATAGACCATGGCAACGGCCTAGAAACCGTTTATGGTCATTTAAAGAGTTCCTGCCCAAACTGCGCGGTGGGAAATAACGTCTCCAAAGGCCAGTGGGTGGGGAATATGGGTAATGAAGGAACTAAGACAACCGCACCTCACCTTCACTTTGAAATCCGCAAGACTGGTGATTCTACCAATTGTACGTATATAAAAGTAAATGAAAATGAAAATACATTTGACTTTAATGTCTGGCTTTATAAGGATCCAACACCCTATTTATGCAGCGGAAGCAATCAGGAAATATGTAAGAAATTAGGTCTGATCAGTTCAGAGTAAATTTAGTCCGGACTAGTAACCTGATTACGCCAAAACTAATGAATAAATCCTAGCTCCCAAGTGGGTTTGGTTCAGTTCTCAATATAATTCCCTGCTCTCGATCACAGACCTCCAGATGCCCGGTATGCCAAAAGCTTGTCGGTTAAATATGACCTATCAAGGAAACTCCGCAAAGCCGCACCAGGCTGAGCCGAAGAGTCGAGTGATAAAATCACTTACATGATTGGCAATTAAAATACATAGGTAACTACAGGATTAGGAAAAAGCTTTAAGGAAAAAGAGGAGTCTGAAATTTTGTATTCATCCCGCCAGGAAAGTAATTTGATGGTACTAATGCCAGAAATGATAGCGAAATTAAAGCTCAGGAAAAAAAAGACATTTTTTAAATTTTTAACCTCTTGTTCTCTATGTCCGTTATAGGCATAAATGCCAGAAAGAATGCCCCCTGTAATCGCTGCCTTTTTAAGATTTGCCTTTTGTTCATTTTTGTTGATATTGACGACACCCTTAATATATTCACTTTTTTTAATTACGCCATTTTTTCTCAAATGTTTATCTGCTAATAACAAAAAACTAGGTTTTTCATAGTTGTAAATTGAGTCTGATATAGTCACTACGCCTAGCGTTTGAGTTGCACTATAGGCGACTTTTGCCAAAAGTCCTCTGTTGTCAAAATAATAACCATAGAACCCAATCAATGTAGCAGCTATTCCTGCTGCCAAATTTTCAGTTATATTTTTTTTTGTTCCAATATTCCGCTCTTCTTTGACTATTTTTCGGTAATATTTCATATATTCATCCGAAACATTTTCGCCATTATCTTGAGCATACCCCAAAGAATTTAAAAACATTGCTAAAAGCAAATTACAAATTATAGCTAGTCGAAACATAGGTTTGTTTCATCCTATTTATAGAGAATTGATTCGCCTGCTTTTCATCTGAATACTGTATACCAATCGTTATGGATTCCCCTGAAAATGTGAAACCAAATGAATACATAAGAGGAGAATATGAAAGAAAGGAATTTAGTTTTGATAGTGAATATATATAATTAATAGATTGTTTGTCTTTATCAAATTCAGTATATGGTCCCCAAAAAGGGAGATTTGTCCCAAAAATTGATTTTCCTATGGCATGTGTTACTGAAACGTAGATGCTCGCATTTGCTCGCATTTGAAAATGTTTTTCCACATCAATAAAGCGCTGTTCACACTCTATACATTTTTTTTCTTGAGCTAAATTTTCGATCTTCAAATTAACGGACGGGTAATAGGAATGTTTACTCTCAATACCTATGGCGACAGAACCATCAATTTTCTTATTATTTTCTTTTTCTAACTGGCTAATTAGTGACTTCCCCGCTGTTCCCACCAAATCGACATCACCATTAATTGACTCCTGGTTAGAATACCAAATCCTTGGCGCCAAAACCAGCTCACCATAATGGGCCGCCAACCATTTTCGAAAAATAAAATAATGGCTAATACGAAATAAACTCCCCCTAACGGCAGATATATTTAAAGTCGGCAATACTGGATTGGAGATTTTGAGACCCCCGACCAAATAAGCTGGAACCAATGCGATTTCAGTTTTTCTATAAATAGTTTTGACCGTAATGTGTCCTGTGGTTTGCAAAAAACTATTTTCTTTAAAGAGATTTTCAAGATGGGATTGGTCTGTTTTTTTACTGTAGAAACGATTAATTTCAACAAAATCATTTTCATTTGCCTTGATATTTATGTCAACCTGAACAGAGACATCATTGGCTATATTATAGTTATCCATTAAACATATCAGGCGGTGATTGGTTTCGTAAATTGAGGGGCACATCCCTTGAGACTGGATACCTGATGTGCCATCGGTAGGAGTAATAATGTGATTTAGCAACTCAGAAGCAGCATCCTGGTTGTAAAAAATAAGCCACAAAAAGAAGAAATACTTATTCACAAAAGTACTTTTTGGTATTGTTAAGAACAACGTCGGTTTTCACGACAGCATCTCGATTTGCATCAATAATAACGTTAAATTTTTCGGTCGCAGCATTTAGACTATCTAAATTTTTTGAAATATTCTTCCCTTTGGATTCTTGAATAAATAGATAATCTTCAACAGATCTCCTTGAGTACTTTAGGAGATCTTCAAGGTTACCTAAAAAAATTAGTGGCTCAAAACTACAAATAATATTAGCGAATGTTGGCATCTGTTCATGATCTAAAGTAGGAAATACCTCTCTCAAATAGCTTAATGTTTGTGAAAAATTCAGCATCAAAGAAAGACCTCGGGCGCGTAAAAAATAGGGGTTATCTATCTTAACGCTTTCAACCAACAGCAATGCCTCGATAATCTTGGGCCTATTATCAAGCGCTATGTTGGGGAACGCCTGAGTAAGCCTAACAATTTCTGTTACGATTTCTAGGTAGTTTAAAAAATAATTCTTTATAAAATCCGGGTCGTTTACATTTTTTCCCTCTATATTTTTTATAGCTAATCGCGTATTTTTATTAGTGTCAAAGATAAAAGGTTTTAAGGCAGAGAATGCAGCTACAATATCTAATCCCGCTTCACCAATATATGCACTCGCCAGGAGTATTTTTGTATCATTCTGTTGATCTGGATCCTGGCTAAGTATTTGCTTGAATATATTAGAAGCTTCTGCATATTTTCGCTGATTTAGTAACTCAACAGCATATTCCCTCGACGAAACCGGTTTGCTAATGGTGCGGCAGGAAAATAAAAAAATAAAATTGAGTAAAAACCAACACCATTTTATCACTAAAGGTGCCCTTCAGCTTTAAAGTCAACATCAATATTCATGTTATTTGAATTATCAATATTTTCTGCGTTCAAATTTAAGCTACCGATTGCGCCTCCATTGGCAAGATAATAAGCTAAGGCTTTGGTTTTAATAGATTTTATTTTACCAAAATCTTTAGTTGCTTTGACTTCAGCACTGTCGATATATATATAGGCATTTTTGCTTATAATCTCTATACCCTCACAACTAATTTCGTAATAATCATCATATTCCATGATAGTATAAGCACCATCGATGAATTTCTTCTCTTTTTTTCCAAAAATATGTTCAAATAATGCATTGATCTCATTAAAATTTATCTGCATTTTTGATGAACCATGAAAATCAATATCCTCATTGAAAGTCATTAAAGGAAACTCTGTACTGCCCTCATTAGTTACCAGTAATAAGGACATATGCTGAAATGGATTTTCGGATTTTGTCTCTGTGAAATAATTGCGTATATATAACTGTTCATTATTAGGCAAAAAGTCCCGAGCTGATAGACTTTCAATCAGGATATATCCCCCCGCATCAGATGAATACTCCACTTTCCCAAGGCCTAATTCATGAAAGGCCGCATATAACATCAAAAAAGCATTGTAGTATTTGTTTAATTTGGCATCGATTTCGTCATTAATTTTTGTGCCCCCTCCAGTTTCTGAAGTAAGCGCATTTGGAGTAACCGCTTCATTTAATGACATCGAACTTCGCCCAAGAAGTTGGAGGCTAGAACTTAATCGTGAAATGTTCGTCATGGAGGATTGAATTAATTTGGTATCACCTTCAGCAGTCGAAGGGGAAACATCAGAAGGCAATTTACCTTTGACGAATGTGCATCCACCAACAAATATTGCTACTGTTAATAGAAATGGCATAATGACAAATTTTTTCATGAAAATATTCCTCTTTTTAATTTTTTAGGATAGGTGTTATTTTCTCACATTTATTAAAAATGGTACATATTAAATTGATTAATTAATTTATCAGGCATTTCCATTGATTTCGCTCCGCTCATTCAATGGAAATGCCTGTGGTTAAGTGATTGATAGAATAAAACTTTCCCCGCAGGCTTGGTACTTGGCTTCTGCCGCTTTTGGCTCTACGATAT
>JAUILP010000016.1 GCA_030432875.1 Oligoflexia bacterium
ATTGTGCGCAGGGAACTGCATACTTTAAAAGGAAATTCTGCCGCATTTGGTTTAGACGCTATTTCTTCACTCATTCACCGCATTGAAGATCAAGCTCTCATCACTCTCGATAGCATCAATAGCGTTGAAAGTAGTTTTGTGAGATTTTTAGACAACAATTATGAACTCCTTAAACTGCGTTTCGGACAGAGCCCAGAACCTACCTATGTTGTTTCTCACGGTGAATTAGACAATTTGAAGGCAGATATTTTTGGTAGCCATAGTGTCGAAGCCCTTAAAAATATAATGTTCAAATGGTTGACCAATGTGCAAAAATCATCCGTACTTGAAGTTCTTGGCCCTATCGAGGGATATATCCAAAAACTAGCGAACGAACTTGGTCGCTGCATAAATTTTGAAGTCCGCGGCGGGCACATTAAGGTAGATCGTGACGAAGTTAAAGACGTCGTTCAAAACCTCATCCATTTGTTAAGAAATGCTATAGATCATGGAATCGAGCCAGAAAATGAGCGAGAAGAAAAACCTCAAGTTGCCCAGTTGATCCTATCGTTTGAAGAAAGCCGCGACGGCAGTCTTATCATACAAGTCGAAGATGATGGCAGGGGCATCGATAAAAACCAGGTCCTAAAAAGAACTTTAGCGATGGGCAAAATTTCTGAAGCTGAAGCAAAAAAGATGAATGATGAAGATATCTATAATTTGATATTTTTAGACGGCCTCTCGACAGCTGCTTCGGTAAGCAATATTTCAGGGCGAGGCGTAGGCATGCGTGCAATTCTAGAAGCCATTGAGGCCAGAAATGGAACCATAAAAATCAATTCCAAACTCGGCAAGGGGACGAAGTTTACGATAATATTACCGACAAATCAGCGCGTTGATATGCAAGCGGCGGCTTAATCAGCAGCCCCTGGCACAAAACAAGAGTTTTTGCCCAAGCAACCGGAGCCTTTGTAGCAAAAGGCTCACGGGCCAAAAGGCACCTAGTGCCTTTAATCTCAATATATGGTAAAAAATAGCGGATTAAGCCAGTTTAATAAATTTATTGGCCTGAGGACCAGTTTTAAAATGTTTAATAGCTCGAAGGTAGTCGTGTGACTTAGTCAGGTTAATGCGGGTTTGCTGCTGAATCGAACGCAATTGGCTCAGAAGAAGTTTATCTTGCTGGCTAACCTTTAGCCAAAGATCTGCTCCTAAAGACGAATCACATATCCATGGTTGCAAACAATTTTGATTTTTGTGAAAAAAAGCGCGAAAATTCAGAAACGCATGCCACCTTTTGTTTAAAAAATCTTCGGCTTCCTTAAAATTTCCCTCTTTAAACAGCTTATGCGCTTCATTGCCGCGAAGCCAGATGACTTCAAGTATCTTTTTCAGTTTATTTACCGTCTCTTCAGTGTCTTGTTCCATGCGGCCTCGCGCTGTCAAAAAATTTTTTTTATTCACATTAATTCCACAGACACGAAGCACCCTGATGCGATCACTAAATTGAAACGCTCGGAGGAAAATTCATCGTTTAACCTAAAAGTAGCTTCGCCGTCAGGGATGCCACTCTTTAAGCAACAATTTTTTCTGTCTTCGTATCCTATATATATACTTTGATATTAAGCTTTCTTAACTTGTGGGCATTTGCGAACGCATAAAACGTTCCTGACTCTCTAACTGACCAATTTTCTGTTCAATATTTTGAAAGTGCGCCCGCATGCGTTCTTCTTTTTGCGCGACTTTTTCTGTTTCACGCTCGATTTGTCGGTCCTGCGCCGCAATTTGCCGATCCAAATTTTTTTGACGCAAACCTAAAACTCCCGATTCGCTTGCCTGGAGCTGCTTAACTGTATTAGAAAGATGCGAGGCCAAGCCCTTTCCATGTTCTCCTTCAGTAAACAAACCGGCAACACCATCAAAATCTTTTTCCAAAGCCCCTTTAAGTTTTTGCTCATCAATAGCAAGCTCTCCCGTTTTGGCATTGGTACTAATACCTATTTGCGCCAAGGTTTGGTAGTTGCTGCCCTGAAACGCACTGGGAGCAGTTAAGGCACTTTGCAGCCGGGAAGAAACACTGCGCAAAAGGTTACGGTCATTTATTCTACCACCCTGCCCCCCTGTGGAGGCTGCCTGTGCTGGATTATTGCTTTGATCCCTGATATAACTCACAATCTTATTGTAATCCGTCACAAAATCCGCAATACCCTTTTGCGTGCCATCAATGTCATGGGCAATCGAAACACTCACCTTGGTACCGGGATCTGCTTTTTTAACATTGAGTTTAAGACCTTCAACTAGGTCACCAATTTGATTAGTCGCTCTTGACACCGCAATATTTTCAAATGTACCAGTAAAATCTGCGGCTTTTTTAACTTCGTCAAAATTAAGAAACGTCGTATCAGGATCGAGAATAACTTTTGCCGCCTCACCTGTTTTCTCACTACTAATCACAAGTTTAAAGGGATCATCACCAATGCCTGTATTGACTATTTGCGCTTTTACACCGCTAACCTCTTTGTTAATTTTACTCGCGACATCAGAAAGGGTACTCCCTGGGTCTATCGCAAGCTCCTTAACGCTACCATGAATATCTTCAACACCCATAAAACCGAAGCCGACTGAGGTATCATGAGCATCGGGGAACCCCACATCAGCCAAGACATTTTTGCTGGCAAGATTTCCAACTTCGAGCTCAAAAGAACCAGGCTTAACCGCACCGGTAATCACGGCATCAAGGATATCGGGATGGGAGGAGCTAGACGTGAATTTGGCAAAATCGCTTGTTTTAGTAATGCCATCTAGGGTTTTTTGAAAATTAGATAGAGAACTGGAAAAATTGTTGTATTCATTGCGCTCAGCGACACGCGAGCTGTGTTTACTTTTAAGATTTTCTAAAGGTACCTTTTGAGCGGCTGCAATATCATCAGCAACTTGGCTCAATGAAGAAACACCTTGATTTATACCAGAAACGCGCACTTCACCCCTCCCTAAAAACAAAACCCTAAGGTCTATCGGTCGAATTAAAAAATTTATGAATTATTTTTTTTGACCGCCATATCACCCACAGGTATTCCCATGATATAACTCTGTTAACATTGGTATAAATAATGTTTTTTAGAGATTTTGTGGAATCCCTTTGTTGAGATATGACACTAGCGACCGAAGTAACGAGGAGAAAATCACCATAGCATAAAGAAGAGTTAGAATGACCCTAAAGAAAAACTACACATGTGCCTTAATTTGTTGGATAACCATGTCGCACCTCTTGGGCCAGTCTTTACACCGTCCAAATTTAGACAGCTATGGCCCACCATCTTTAGAGGCTTTTTGGCACTACGAATCTCGACTCATAAATAAAAACGCCACAACCGAAAACGTCGATGCGACCATCACCTCGATTCAGGAGCTTCTCAGTAAAAAAAATACCAAAAAACCTCAGCTTCTTGTGCGCCTAGCAGAACTCTATGAAAAAAGAGCTTTGATCGAGAGGCATAATGAAGAAAATAACTTTCTTTTGAGCCAAACTCAGTTTAAAAATAGCCTTGATAGTTTAAAACCTCGGCCTGATACCGGAAAAACAAAATACTATTTGCAAAAAAGCTATCAGTCTTATCAAAAACTGCTGGCAGATTTTCCTCAGTTTTCCCGCGACCCCAAAATCAATTACGCTGTGGGGAGAAGCCTCATACTACAAAGAGACAGCAATGGACTGATGTACTTTAACCATCTCGCAACACTTAAGGGCGCTATTTCTGAAAAAAATTCTGCCAAATTTTGGAGTGCGCTTTACTATTTTGACCTAAAAAGGTACCCCGAAGCCGCTAAAATATTCGCTAGTTTTAGCAGGCAAAAATCAGGAGCGTACCAATCTTATGCTGGGTATCAAGAGGCCTGGGCGAATTTTTATGCAAAAAAAGACACTCCCTCTAATATGACAGCTACATTGAAGACACAACTTTCCTCACTCGCCAAGGCAGCTCCTTTGAGCGGTGATAAGCAGAGTGCTCAGAATGTTCTAAAGGATTATTTATTTACTGATCTTGCCTACTTTTTTGCTACTGAACTAAATGACTCAGATGCAAAAGAAATTTTTACCAAGTACAAACGACCCGATTTGCGTCTCGCTGTTCTAGACTTTGAAATTAGAAAATTGGTGGCTTCAAAAAAATATGACGCCGCTCTCTCTCTTAAACAAAAATTGGTCGACGAATATCCTACCTATGCTTACCGATATTTGCTCGCTTCCTTAGAGCTACATATCTATTTTACTCGTGGTGACTATGGCAAGGTGCTCAGCAGTCTCCAGCCTTCGGCTATGTTTTTTGATGAAAAAAGCCCCTGGACTTTAGAAAATACTAAAAAAATAGGCAAAAATTTCGTTGCCGAAGTTAGGCGTCACCTGAGAACGCAAATTTTAACTTATCCTAATAGCATCAAACGAGCAAAATTAGCCCCAAATATGCGGAGTCAGATATCAATTCAATTTTACGAATTTTTGCGCAAATACGACAAAGAATCATCCTCCTCGCTAGGTTTTATGGTAGAGTATGCGAATGCATTAAAGGCGGGAGGACGCCTCGGTGACGCAACAGATACCCTTACCCAAATTGTAGCAAATCAGACCTTTCCTTTAAATGATCGAAAAAAAGTCGCACTCACCATGATCTCCTTGGCAGGAACCATGTTAGCTCAGCAAAAGCCGCAAACTAAATCGCCCCAAAAAATGCCCCAAGGCTATCCTAAAGAAATTAAGGTTTTCGATAGCGCCGTTAATGCTTTTATACCGCTATACCCTGAAGATAAGAGATGCCCATCGCTACTCTTTACCGTTGCGAGTCATGCTTTGCAGTACGGTAGCACCTTAAATGCTATCGAAATCTATCGTTCGGTCATAGCAAAGTATGCCCCTAGCAGTGAATCGGACGCCAGCATGATTGAGATCCTTGCACAGCAAAAAAAATCCTCTTCATGGCAACAAGTGGAAATAGATAGTGAAAGCTTTATCAAACGTAACAAATTTTTTAGGCAAAAAACTCGGGGATTAATTGCTGAAGACCTAAAGGCTTCTCACCTAAAAATTGCTGAAAAATATGTTGCCGAAGGAAAAGAAAAAGAGGCCGCTCAAAAGCTTGAATCATTCGCCAATAATTATCCCAAGGATAACCGCGCATCCGGGGCGTTAGTGCAAGCTTTTCGCCTTAGAAAAAAACTCTTAAATACGGATGATATCAGTAAAGTCGCCTTAACCTATTTTAAAAACTTTCCTAAAGATAAAAATAGAGCAGAAATTATTTTAACGTACGCACATATACTTCTTAAGGCAGGAAAGACCCATGAATCTGCTGTTTGGTTTACTCAGTTTGCACGAGAAAACCCCCGTCACAAAGATGCTCTAGCAAATGTTCTCAAAGGCGTTTCGCTTTTTAAAGCGACAGAAGAAGCCGACTTGGCTTTAAAAGCCATAGCAGATTTTTCATCCCAAAATACCGTTGCCGCGCAAAATACAGAGCTTAAGTTTCAGAAAGGTGAAATTTACGAGGGACAGGGGCAATACCTTAAAGCCATCGAGATTTATGAAGACCTCAGTAAAAACAAAATTTCAGCAAATTCTACGACAGCTTTAGCCGCGGTAAAAAAAGAAATCTTGGCTATTCGCATCAATAAATACGGCCTTAATTTGAAAAAAGCAGACAGTCTTAAAAAAAGAATATCTCCCCTACCATACCAACAGTATTTTGACGCCAAAAATGAACTTGCCAAGCTGTACTTAAGCGTGGGATTAGGTACAAAAAATGGGATTCACTTTGTCGAAAGAGGAGATCCCGCCAATTTTATTTCCTATAGCGAATCTTTAGAAAAGCAGTGTGCTACCATAGAATCCTCTTTAAAAAAAGCATTAAGCGTAGGGGCAAAAAAAATCGATGGAGAAACCTATTATCATCTAGCCAATCTCCACCGTGACCTGGGACGAAGGTACGCAATTCTCCTCAATAAAACAGATTTTTTCGACCTGGGCTCATATCAAAGAGCACATAACAGAAGAGAAAAAATGTATTTGGCCCACGAAACACAAGCAAACAAATACGTCATCGCCGGGATAAATTCTTTGCAGTCTGTCAATATTAAAGACGGTATTTTTTATAAACTCGCAAAAGAAAAGCAAAAAATTGATCGTGGAAGTACTTTGCGCGTCGATGAGGTTCAATTTTGGCCTGGGTATTTGAGTTTACGCACATCAGCAACCTATAGTGAGTAACGATGATGAAATTGAATAGAATAAATTTGACTCTTGGTTTTTTGGGGTATGCATGGCTCATGGGATGCCAAACGCCCCATGAATCCCAGGTTAGCCTTTCTCAAATCGATGGGAAACTGTTCCCGAACCCTGTCGCCCTTGATGGGAGAGTTTACTTGCCCAGCAAAGAATTCAACGACCGCTTAGTTAAAGCGGAAAAATACTGGCTATCTCAACATAAGCAGGGGGGACGAAACGCACCCGAACTCATAAGTTATAAAATCGCTCTTAAAAAATACAAAGAAGCAGAAAGCATGGCCCGCTACAATCTCCTCCTAAATTTTGAGGATGAGGAAAGCCTTTATTTTCTCGGTGTTTCCCACCTCGCACAGGGACACTTCAAACTAGCAGAGGCAACTTTTTTGTCCCTTGGCGATTCAAATAACCGCGCGGTAAAAAGCGATGCTTTTAACGCCCTAGGGCTACTTGCCTGGCAAAAGAAAAATTGGGAAGAAGCAAGCAGCAAATTTGATGATGCTCTAAAAATTTCTGAGAATAACTCTTCGGCGCGACTTAACCGGGCTTTTCTTGCTTTGGCATTCAACAATCCTGATAAAGCGGAAACTTTACTGAAAGAAATTGCTTCGATAGAAGGGGCTGCCTTCGATGATGCTCGCTTTCACTATGGGGTAGCACAAAGCCTTAACACCAACAAAGATGCGGCCATTGATAGCTATGAAAGCGTAAGCGATTATAAAAAAAGTCCTATGACTTTACTCAATATTGCTATTGCCTATTTTAATGCTGGTGAAGATGACGATGCCTCGGATTTTTTGCGCAGATATATTAAACAATCTTCGGCCAAAACTCTCGATGCTCGAAGAACTGCAGCGCTTTCCAGGGGGCTTAATTTAAGAAAAGGAAAAGAGGCTTTAACGGACGAAGAAATAAGAAAACTCGCGAGCAGTATGAATGCTTCAGACAAGGCGGAAGATAATGGTTTTTCTATCATGACCGAGGCTGGTAGTGTTCCTATGGATTAGGCTTTAGGTTTTCAAGTTCCGCTTTAAAATTTTCAAGATTGCTACGTACATTTTCGGGTGAATTTCCTGTACCGATAAAATGACCCATTTTCCGTTTTTGCTTCGCTTCAGGCTTGCTATAGAGATAGGTTTCAAGAATATTGGGGTGATGCGCCAATAAAGAAAGATTGAGCGCCTTGTCGGCATCACTTATGACAGTATCACCGAATTGAGCATTCTTATTTTTTGCCTGCCGCAGCCAGGTTTCGCCCAAAATATTTCCCATACCATAGTACTGAGTTGGATTCGTCATGCTAATTTCTTGAGGTAGGGGGAGATCGAGTAAAATATGAGCCAGCACATCAAACTGGCTATATGTGCAGGCTTTGCGGCTGACATGACCGGAATTATGGGCACGTGGCGCAAATTCATTGATTCCAATAAAATAAGAATCGACCGCCATTAATTCACCTTTGAGAAAAGATGGCGGTGGTGGTTCCGTGCAGATAAAAAACTCGGTAGTTAACAGCCCAATAGTGCCTCCGCCTACGAGCTCACAGGATTTCTTCGCAAGCTCAAGAAGGACTTTGCCGACTTTTTCTGAAACAGAATAACTGGGAACAACGGAAATATCGAGAATGTGATCGCGGTGAATATTTTCAAAAATAGGGAACTGGACGACATCACCCTGCAGATTCCTCCCGGTAATAACACTTGCCTCGCAAAAAATATTGAGTTTGCTTTCGAGAACCAGAGGCAGCAGGGGTATTAGTGCATCGAGTTCCGAGTCGCTTGATATACCACGCTGACCTTTACCGTCATACCCGCCCCGTAGAGATTTGGCTATCATGGGGGCAACTATTTTGCCGCGAAGACTGAGGAGTTCTTCTTTAGTATTGACGACAAAAAAAGGCGTAAGCGGGAGTTTATTCTCTAGTAAAAATGTCTTTTCCTTTTGCCGTTCCTGGGTGATTTCAAGAACATCAGGCGAAGGAAAAATAGGGGTACCCGTCGCTGTGGAAATATTTTTGAGATGCTTTGGGTCAACATTTTCAAATTCATAAGTCACAACGTCGCAGGCCTGAAAAAAGCGCTGTAATTTTTCTTTGTCTTGCCACGCACCCTGATGAAAAAAAGGCGTGCGATATTTGCCCGGAGCATAAGGTGAAGGATCATAAAAATGAACCTTTGCGCCCAGGCAGTGTAACGCCTCACTGAGCATGCATCCGAGCTGTCCTGCCCCTAATATACCGACTGTTTTCATGAGTGCTTATTTCTTCTGATTTTTCTAATTTTTGCATTTCCCTTAAGCGCGGCTTCTGCCAAGTCCTGACGGTACTGCAAAAGCTGAGCTGCAATTTTTTCATCGGTCAAAGCTAAAATGCTCAGAGCAAAAAGCGCCGCATTTTTAGCCCCTGCCTCGCCAATGGCAAACGTCGCCGTAGGAATTCCGCCGGGCATTTGGACTATCGAAAGCAGGCTATCTAGGCCCTTTAGATGCTTTGATGGGACCGGTACACCCAAAACAGGTACGGTGGTTAGAGCGCTAAGCATACCTGGTAAATGCGCGGCACCACCGGCACCAGCAATAATACACTTGATACCGCGTTCCCGCGCGTTTTTGGCGTGATCATACATAAGGTCTGGTGTACGGTGGGCACTGACCACAAGGATTTCGTAAGGGGCAGCAAATTTTTCCAGAATCTCTTCTGCTTTTGCCATGATGTCATAGTCTGAGGCGCTGCCCATCACGATACTTATGAGAGGATTTTTTTTCAAAACTTTTTTGGCGTTGTCTTTTTTCATAATAATCTATTTCTTTTTACGTTAGCCAACAGTCGAAAATCGTGCGCGAGATTTAGGATCTGGAGAAGTCACGAGATCATGCCAATAAATATCAAAAATGGAAGCAAGAACCCTCGCAAGCATAATGCCGCGGGGCTTGGTCAGGCTAATGGCATCGCGTGCCGCGACTATAATGCCATCTTGTTTTAATGGCGCGAGCTTAGAGATTTCACTGGCAAAGTACGCATCAAAATCAATGTTAAAACGCTCCTGAATGCGGGATTTGTTAATGGCACCGTGACAGTAAATCTGCTGAATGACTTCAGCTCTTATCATGTCATCATGAGAGAGAAGCATGCCTCTTTCTGTTGCTAATGAATCATTATTGAGCATCTCAACCCAAGACGCTGTCTTTTTGACATTTTGCGCAAACATATTGCCAAAACTGGAAATCGCTGAAGGCCCAACCCCGAGAATGGGAACTTCTTTCCCCGTGGTGATCCCCTGAAAATTTCTCTGCACGGAGCCTTCGCTTTTTGCACGGGAAAGCATTTCTTCTGAGCGCGCAAAATGATCTAAGCCCATAAATTCGTACCCAGATTCACCAAATGTGTTGTAGGCAAGGATAAATAGGTTCGCCATAGTCTCAGGGTCTGGCATATCTTCTTTTTTAAATGATTTTTGCCATTTAAACATTTCCGGTATATGAGCAAGACGGTAAAAGGCGATACGATCTGGCGCAAGAGAAATGACCTGTTTTAGAGTTTCTGTCATGCTAGCAAGCGTTTGAAAAGGAAGCCCATATATGAGATCAAAATTTACCGATTTGAGAGGAAGAGTCCTAAGATGCGCTACGAAGTCTTTGACCATTTCAAAGGACTGTATTCTATTGACCGCCTTTTGAACCACATCGTTAAAATCCTGCACCCCAAGACTGACTCGGTTGAGGCCGCGATCGACAAGCGTTTTCAGTTGATCCTTTGAGGTAATGCGCGGGTCTACTTCAACCGCAATTTCTGCGTCAGCGCTGATTTTAAAGTTTTCTTCGATGAGGTCAAAGAGTTGATCGAGAAGTTCACAGTTCAAAAACGTCGGACTGCCGCCCCCGAAGTGGATTTGACTTAAAGTGGGTTTAGCATAACTTTTATTAATCAAATTCAGTTCTTTGCCGAGGTTTGCGAGGAACACCCGCCCCGTTTCTGCATTATGTTCTGGCCGGTCTCCCATGATTTCCTTGGTACAGCCGCAGTAGTAGCAAAGACGCTGGCAATACGGGACATGGATATAAAGAGACATCTCACTTGATGCCTCAGCGAGTTTTTTTATTTCGGCTTGTAAAGCAGGACCTTGAAATGTGTCTTGCCAAACAGGTGCGATGGGATAAGACGTATGGCGGGGAAGATTGAGACCCGCATATTTGGTATAAATACGTCTGTCTTCTTCTGAAAAAACAATGGGTTTAAATGTCATAAAATACCTCAGGTTAAAAAAATGCTGGGTAACCGCACCAGCATACAATGGGTCAGGTAAAAGCTGCAAGCCAAACTGCCATTTGCTCCTAGAGCAGTGAACGCCCCGCAAGCCACCCTCTTCCTAGAAATCTGAGAAAACCTCAGATGAGGTAGCAAATATGAAGCAGGGGTTGGTGCAGCACTGCGGAAGGCAAAAACGCCTATTAACTTCTTGCATAAATCTAACATTTACCGCAACTTTTAAAAGGATTATTGGGAAATCACTTCATTTTTTTTAGGGCACTATGACAATAGTTAAAATAGACACACTCACAAAAGAAGCCTTTCCGCCGTTACCTTTGGGCACCGTACGCCCCGAGGGATGGTTAAAAAATGTCTTGTATCAACAGGCAGTTAGCATTAGTGGCTGTCTTGACACTTTATGGCCCGATGTCGGCGAAAGTGCCTGGATTGGGGGCAAAAAAGAAGGCTGGGAAAGAGCCCCCTACTGGCTAGACGGTTTAGTGCCGCTTGCCTATTTGCTTGATGATCCTGAGCTCATCTCTAAAGTAAAAAAATGGATGGATTATATTTTCACCCATCAAAAAGAAAATGGCTGGCTTGGGCCGATCAAAGACGAGGCTTACGGCAATAAATACCAGGCCTATGATCCCTGGCCGGTGTTTATTTTTTTAAAAGCGGCACTGCAGTATTTTGAAGCTTCACAGGATAGCCAAGTTATTCCGGGGTGTTTGCGTTTTTTCGCTTATTTAAAAACCGCCTTGCTCACGCAGCCCCTTTTTGAGTGGTCCCGGTCGCGCTGGGCGGACGGCTTCTATACCCTTGCTAAGGTTTATAATTTGACCGACGAAAAATGGCTGCTCGATATCGCCGCTTTAATGCGGGAACAAGGTTATGACTGGCGGCAGCATTTTGAAGAATTTCAGTATCCAGAGCGAGTTGCTCATACTTTTGGTCAGGAAACCCATGTCGTAAACAACGCCATGGGACTTAAAGAGCCGGGGCTTTGGTCTTTGGCGTCCCAGGACCCAAAAGACCGAGAAGCGACCGAGCAGATGCTCAAAACTTTGGACCAATATCATGGCCAGATCACTGGGGCTTTTTCAGGTGATGAGCACCTTGCGGGCCAAAATCCTTCGCAGGGCACGGAGCTTTGTGCCGTCGTCGAATATATGTATTCCTTAGAAGTTTTAATAGGCATTGTGGGGGACGTTTCATTAGCCGATAGACTTGAGCGCCTGGCTTTTAATGCACTTCCCGCGACTTTAAGCGCCGATATGCGCCTGCATCAATATGATCAGCAAGTCAATCAAGTCCTTTGCAAACGCAGTAAAGACAACCTTTGGGTCAATAACGGCCAGGATGCAAACCTTTTTGGCTTAGAACCTAATTTTGGCTGCTGCACCGCAAATCTGCATCAGGGGTGGCCTAAATTTGCGGCTCAGTTGTGGCGTCGTACTGAGGATGGGGGGTTGGCGGTTTTTACTTATGCTCCATGCTATATGCGCGTTCCGATAAAAGGAACAAATGTCGCTGCGTCGATAAAAACCGAGTATCCCTTTAAAAACACCCTTGAAATAACATTTACTGCCGATAAAAACATTGAGTTCCCTCTCCATTTGCGCATCCCAAGCTGGTGTGAACATGCGCGTATTCATGATAATCATGGATTAGATGAGCGAGGCGATCCCGGTACCCTCAAAAAAATCACCTGTGCTGTCGAAGCGGGCAAAGAGAAAACCATACATATCACGCTTACCCCGAAGCTAGAGCTCCCACGCCGGTATCATAAAAGTGTTGGCGTGATAAAAGGGCCTTTAATCTATGCCCTGAAAATTGAGGAGAGATGGGAGCAACTTGATCATCCGACGGAGCTTTGGGAAGTTTACCCAGAGAGTGACTGGAATTTTGGTCTCAGTAACCCTGAGAAAATCCGCCAAAACATAAATTTTTATGAAAATCCGAGTGATGCCTCTCAGACGCCCTTTAGCCCTAACAATTATCCGGTTTTTGCCCGAGTTTTAGCACGCAAGGTTTCCAACTGGCAACTTGAAAAAAATGCCGCAGGTCAAATACCAGAAAATCCAGTATGGGAAGCTGATGCCCCCGAGCAAACCGTTACGCTGATACCTTACGGGTGTACACATTTACGCGTCACCGAATTCCCTTGCGGGTAAACAGGAAACTAATCTTTTATTAAATAAAGCGTGCCCAAGATGAATGAAACCCCGGACATTCATGATGATTTTTCTGCACTAAGTAAAAAATTTGCTGATTATTTCGGTGCAGCACCTCTTTTTGCTGTTCGCTCTCCAGGACGCGTCAATCTCATTGGCGAGCACACGGATTACAACGGCGGCCCCGTGCTGCCTTTTGCTATCAATCTAGCGACTTTTTTCAGCGTCGGCGAAAATAATGAACGCTGCCTAAAAATTTTTTCTGAGGCCACCGGGGAATCCCTCAGTTACGGCCTTGAAAAAACTCCCCATGAAACAGCGACGACTCTGAGTAAAATCCTAAAGGGATCGCTGACCTTGACGGGATATATAGGGCCGGGACTCAATATCTATGCAGACAGCAACCTCCCCATCGGGGCCGGTTTATCCTCATCCGCCTCTTTTATCGTGGGCATGATTAGGTGTTTATTGACGGCTCAAAAAAAAGAACTCAGCCATGATGAGCTGGCTGTGATGGCACAAAAAATAGAGCACGAATTTTTAGGGGTACACTGCGGCATCATGGACCAGGTCGCCATTTGCTCTGGAAAAAAAGGCGCGGCAATTTTACTTGAAACGGGGAAAATGGAAAAAACATTTTTAGAGGTTCCCGGTAACATAGAGTTTGCTGTTATTGATTCGCTCAGCCGCAGATCGCTCGCAACTTCTGATTACAATCAACGTGGCAAAGAGTGTTTAGAGGCTTGTAAGTATCTGGGAGTCGAGCATCTTGCCTCCTTGACTATGGATGAATTAAATAGTGCTACCCTCAAAATCGCCCCAGATACTTTGTGGCTGAAAAGAGCGCGGCATGTCGTTTCCGAGTGCGAGAGAGTTTATCAAGTGGCAGAGCACCTTAAAGCTGGCGATTTTATTGCTTTGGGCAAAGCAATAAGTGCTTCGCATCAAAGTCTTCGCAACCTTTTTTCGGTGTCAACGCCCTTGATCAATACGCTCGTGGCAAGTGCAGAGTCGTATCCTGATTGCTACGGCGCGCGTATAATGGGAGCAGGTTTTGGCGGCTGTATTCTTGCCGTTTTGGCCAAAGGCGCTGCCGCAGAATTTCAGGAATATTTTCATCAGCGTTTAGAACAACTAAATATGAGTCCTCTTCCTTTTTATGTGGTTAAACCCAGTGCCGGAGTTTCTGTTTGGCGCTTTAAATGATATTTATAAAGTTTGCTGAAAAAAGTCACGTATGCCCCTGGTAAAAGCGAAGTCAGTGTTCTAACTTGCCGGTCGTATTCGCAGTCAGTAATTAGTAATACTACGTTAAATTGGGGATAGCAAGGCGCGAGGATAGGGAAAAAGCGGAGTTTACATTATGGTAAATGAGCATTTTTCCCGGGAGAGCAACACAGTTATCGCCTATTTAACGTAGTAGTAGTATTAGCCCGTGGCCCAAAGCGTCAGCGACTAATTATATAAGTTTATTTGCATAAATAGGCCCAATGCAGCCGACGATGGCAGTTTCTTGATTACCCCCTATAGCCAATTATATTCTTTTGTTCTTATAAGTCGCATAATTAGGCACATGCTACCTACAGTTTGCGCTTTTAAGCTAACACCCCAAAAAAGCCCTTATAGTCTTAATCTTTATTGCATTTATCCCTGATTCCCTATAAACCACCCGATTTCTCTGAAACTACAGACGACTGCATAACTTTGGAAAATTCCGTAGCATGCCTTTTGTTTTTTTTGAGTTTTTCTATGTCTTTTTCCTGGTTTTATATTTTGGTAACCACCTAAATAATCGAACTAATTTATCGGTACCTGTGATTACAAGGAGAGTTAGACTTATCCCACTAACTCCAATAGCCTCGCAAAGATCTATGCAGGGCTTGTTCCCATTTGGGTACACTTTATATCTGAATAAAGTAAATAAACTTGAATTAAATTTTTATTTTTTGTATAGAGGACGAGAATATATTGGCGCACAGCATTCATAGTCTATTGAAGTGATGCAAAGTATATTCGTCTTGCAAGTAGCAAATTAAAGCATAACCAATTTTAACACTGGAGTTTACCATGAAAATTTTGATTCTTCTGTTACCAAGCCTATTTTTTGCGTGCTCAAACTATGACTCTTCTACAGGGGATTCATCTTTAAATCATCATTTAAGTTATGATCAGTATACCATCTATAAGCATTTTGATTTTGAGGGTGACTGTTATTCATTTGATACGGTCGATAAGCTTGAGGTTCTTAACACTTCCCAAATTACTGAGGCTAGAGCGACGAGTCTTGCACGTGCTAAGTTAAATAAGATAGAGCCAGGGAAATGTTTGGAGAGTTTTACTTGCATTAAACCAGGAGCGCGACCCGTTTGGAATTGGGTGAGCCGGAGTCTAAAGGTCGTTGGGGTAGAACTTATAAAAAGTGGCCATGAGAATTTAGGATTTATCGGGGGAAGTGATCGTGGGCGGAAAATTAGCCCGAGAATGCCTCTTTTTTGTAAATGAATTTATCCTTGGATTAAAATGACAATTCTTTTGCATGAATTTTAATCCTGAAGAATATTTACTCTTGATAATTTATGAGTGTTTCCAAATAAGATTATAAAAATAAAAATTGGGGGCGCTCATCATTAAATTTAGAAAAAGATTGTATATTCTCTCGTTGTTATGGCATATAAATCATTAAAGTATTGTGGTGCTAGGGGGTTTTATTCCGATATCATCAAGGATAAGGATCCCGCTCCGCTAACTTGTCCTAGGCGTCTCGAATTTGGCCATTTTAAGTAACAATTTCACATTAATTGTTGGCAGACCAACCAATAATGCTAACTTTGTCTTAAATCCCTGGAGGACGACATAACCACGTACAATTCAAATAACTTCAAAGACATTCTTTTAGAAACCAAATAATCCGGCTTTTAACAGCCGTAAAATGTGTGTTTTTGATTGTCAGCCCTGGATTGTTTTTTGAAAATTTTCCATTCGGCTATCAAAATCATTATACTTTATTGCCAAAGTCGAGTGACCCGCATGTCTTTAAGATATTCCTCAAATAGATCTTAGTGCAGCAATTAACTAATAACATGCCGACCTATTCAAAAACTTAACAAATAATTTAACCGCAAAAATCGAATTAACTGACCATTAATCCGAACGATCTCCACCGTGGGGTAGGGCTCATCATGTCCATACCAACTGCCAAAATAAAACAACCAATGTTTCTTGCATTAGTTTTAGACAATGTCCATAATATATAAACTTATATCGACCATAAAACTGATTTATTTAAGGGATTTACGCCTATGTTTGCCACTAACAAGTCTCGAAGGCTTCCGGAAAAAATATTTCAGATCATTCTGTGGGTCATTACGCTTTTCTTTTCTGCTTTTTTAATCGGCCTTGGCGAACTAGTCATTAGAGATTTGCCCAAAGTCAGCGACATCCCTTCCTTTGATAGCTATAAGTCGCAGGAGCTTAGAGTATTAGAGGAAAAGCAAAAACTGCTTACTATGAAACTTCAGGAGATGAGAAATCAACTTTCCAAAGATAGAATTGAGCTAGAAAATTTACAGACACGGTATGCTGAAGAAAAACAAAGTTTTGAGAATTGGATAGCGACCCGTACAGCAACGGGCAACAAAGATCAAAATGAAAAAGTGGTAGAACGTACACAGAAACTTGACCAATTAAAAAACGAAATTAGTCGGCAGAGCCAAGCTATAGAAAGGCACGAAAAAGAAGTCAGTGTTCTTGAAGAAGGATTTGATGATAGCCAAATAGAAAAGCTCAACGAAAAGGCCCGCAAGGCTTTTTATGGCGCAGATAATCACCGAAATCTCATGATTTTTTTGTGGCGCTTGATGGTGACTCTGCCCCTGCTGCTTATTGCTGGATGGCTGTTTGTTAAAAAGAGGCAGAGTCGATACTGGCCATTTATCTGGGGTTTTATCATTTTTTCCCTTGTGATGTTTTTTGTCGAACTTGTTCCCTATCTGCCAAGCTATGGGGGATACATTAGGTATATTGTGGGACTCGCCGTACTTTTTATTGTTGGCTATTATGGCATCAACCAAATGCAAAAATACCTGCTGCGTAAACAAACGGAAGAACAAAAAATGCTGCATAGCTCTCAAGAAGAGCGTCGGCAAGAATTTACTTATGAAAAAGCCTTTGGTTATATCGCTAAAGGCGTCTGTCCGAGTTGCGAGCGCAACCTAAGCACAAGTGCCGATGATAAAAAAGTAGATTTTTGCGTTCATTGTGGCCTTTGTGTCTATAAAAAATGCGCCGCATGCCACACACGCGTTAGCTCATTTTCGCATTTTTGCTCTTCGTGTGGCGAAAGCTTAAAAACATAAAAATTGGCGTGATACCCGAAAAAACCAGGGAAATTCATACCATGAGGGCGCATCAGCACCTATCTTGGCATCGAAAAACCCCTGTATTCGCATGACTTATTTGCGTTTACGGAGTACACTAACTTCGTGATTAGGGGACAAATATTTTCGTTAGCCATAAACTAAAAGTGGCCTGAAAGTATTTGCTGAAGAGAACCCAGTTTTTTAGGGAGAAAAGAGCGCACTATGGAACTTAAAAGAATAGCCGCACGTTTTTTAGATAACTTGCCCAAGGGCATTGAATTTGCCAGTATAAGGATCCATCAAGATGATTCTCAATACTTAAAAATACGTCGCGATAATTTAGAATCTCCCAAATTAAGCAGCTCTTTAGGTTATATGGTTACCGTTATCGAAAACGGTGCTTTTGGTTATGGGGCGAGCCCAGATGTCAGTGCCAAGGGTATTGCTGGGGCTATTAGCAAGGCGCGCGAACTTGCCCAAGCCTGCCGAGGCAAATACGTTTTTGATTTTTCAAGTTACCCAAAGACGCATCCTCGTGGCGAATTTTATTCTCCTGTAACTATCCCTTGGGAATCAACTCCACTCAGTAGCAAAATTGACCTTCTTAAAACCTTAAGCAGCAACCTCAAAATTCATAGTTCTATTGTAGACTGGGAAACTTATTTGTGGCGCGACAAATCAACGCGTTTATACGTGACAAATGGCGGGGGAGAAGTTTTTCAAATCGCCGACCGTATTATGCCTGCCATTTCAGTAACGGCAGCAAATGAATCCGAAGCAGAAACAAGAACTTGGCAAGGACTTGCGAGTGTTCAGCAAAAAGGTCTGGAGTATCTTACTGAAATTGATTTTTGGGGACGAGGTACAACCGTTGCTGAAGAAGCCATTGCGCTGCTTCAAGCGCCGGTCACGCCCAATGGACGTCGTGATCTCATTCTTGGTCCTGATCAAATGATCCTACAAATCCACGAATCTATTGGGCACCCGCTTGAGCTTGACCGTATTCTTGGCGATGAACGCAATTATGCAGGCACATCATTTGTGAGTCTGGACATGATTGGAAATTATCAGTACGGTTCACCGCTACTCAATATTACTTTTGATCCAACGATGCCGTATCAAGCAGCATCAAGCACTTTTGATGATGATGGCACCCCCACGAGCAAAGAATATATTATTAAAGATGGCATCTTAAAACGCCCTCTCGGCGGAACCATTTCTCAGCTACGCGCTGGAGAAATCCCTGGGGTAGCTTGTAGCAGAGCGGATAGCTGGCGCAGACCGCCCATCGACCGCATGGCAAATTTAAATTTAGAGGCAGGAACGACCTCCCTTTCCGATATGATTGCCAAAGTTGAAAAAGGCATCCTTATGAAAACAAATCGCTCCTGGTCTATCGATGATTCGCGGCGAAAATTTCAGTTTGGTTGCGAGTGGGGGCAGCTTATTGAAAATGGTGAATTGAAACACCTGGTAAAAAAACCAAGCTACCGGGGGATTTCCAGTGATTTTTGGCGAAATCTCGGCGCCGTTGGCGATCAAAGCACCTTTCAGGTGATGGGAACGCCATACTGCGGCAAAGGGGAACCCAATCAGGGTATTTTTGTGGGGCATGCGTCGCCCGCTTGTCTTTTTCACGATATCGAAGTTTTTGGAGGCTAGAATGCGCGCCTATTTTGAGACGATCACAAAAAAAATACACGCAACGCTTATGGCTAAAGAATACCTATCTCTTTATGTCAGCGGCGAAGATTCTGATTTTTGTCGTTTTAATCACAACAAAATTAGACAAATTGGTAACGTTAAGCAAAATTACGTAACCTTGCATCTCACCAGTGAGCAAAAGGCAATAGAGGCTACCCTAACCTTGAGCATGGATGGGGCGGATGATTTCGCGCGTATGCAGTCGCTAATAAAAAGCATGCGCCACGAGCTCACCCTTCTCCCAATAGACCCGCATCTTATTGTCAAAGAAGGCATTTACTCTCAGGAAAAAGTTCACCATGGAAATATGCCTTCAACAGAAGACATGACTGCGACCATAATGCAGTTGGGTGAGGGGCGAGACCTGGTTGGAATTCTGGCGAAAGGCAGCATGTACTGTGGTTTTAGTGATTCTCTCGGTCAGTTTAATTGGTCAGAGACGAGCAATTTTAACTTTGATTACAGTTTATATTCGCATAAAGATAAGGCAGTAAAAGATATATATGCCGGTTTTGATTGGGACGCCAAAACCCTTGAAAAAAAGATTTCCCAAAACAAAATCCAGCTAGAGCTCCTTAAAATTACCACCATAAAGCTACCCCCTAAAACATATCGTGTATTTCTTTCCCCGCGCAGTGTCGCTGAAATTTTATCCATATTATCCTGGGGCGGCTTTAGTGCGCGCGCTATCCATGGGCACCAAAGCCCTTTGCACAAACTGTTTAATGCGGAACAAAAGCTAAACCCCCTCGTGAGTATCGAAGAAAACATCGATCATGGCCTAGCCGCCCCCTTTAATCCGCACGGCTTTATCAAACCACGGTCGCTTAGCCTTATTGAAAAAGGTGCGCCTGCTCACTACCTGGTTTCGCCACGTTCGGCCAAAGAATTTGGCGAAGAAGGCACGGGAGCTCATAACGATGAAATGCCTGAGTCATTAGATATGGCTGGGGGAGATCTTGAGCATCATGATATTCTCAAAAATCTTGATTCAGGCATTTATATTAGCAATTTAAATTATCTCAATTTTTCTGACCGCCTTAGCGGCAAAGTCACGGGCCTTACGCGCTTTGCAACTTTCTTTGTCGAAAATGGTCAGTTAAAAGCCCCCATCGATGTCCTCCGTTTTGATGATTCTATGTTTGCTGCTTTGGGAGAAAATTTATTAGCGTTGACGAGGGAGCGTGAGTTTATATTTTCTGAAATGACTTATTTTGAACGTTCTCGGCAAAGTGCCCATGTCCCTGGTGCCTTAATTAAGGAGCTCACATTTACCCTCTAATTTTACTTAAGAGGAGTTTATATGTCTAACTTTAACACATTTTTTGAGCGCCGCTTTTCAACAGGAATTGATTTAGAAAAAAATGAAACTTTTTTACTGAGATTTGCACAAGCTTTGGCTAACCGAAGCCACATGATTCCCCGTTTTGTCAGTGTAGAAAAAACCATTGTCGCCTCGAAACTTAATGGACTCTGGGCAAAAAACGGAAATATCAAATCTGCGCTTCAGGTATATGAGACAGAAAAAACTCTGATCAATGAGCAAAAACTGCGCAAAATAGTCCTAGAAACCCTAGATAAAGAATGGGATACCGCCTGTTATCTTGGTGATCCCGGAGAGTCTCTTCTCTCTGATGCGGATGCCTTTGAAAGCCGGTTTATGGTCCTGGGATTTACACCAGGCAGCCACGAAAAATGGGGTTTGCAATTTTCGACCCTCTTTAAAATTCTCAGTCATGCCGATCTTCCCGTATTTATCATACCCCAAAATTATGATGCAGCGGCTTGGGCGGAAAAAAAATCCCTGCAGTTTTTAGTTGCCGATGACCTAAACGAAAATGAATCCCAATTGATCAATACGACATTCAGACTGGCAGCATCCTTAGAAAAAACAAATATTTTGCATCTTCACGTTAACCCGCTGTCCCTAGCACACCTAGAATCCACAATCAGCGCAGGATTAGATCCCTCAGCTCTCATGGGTAGCCAACCGGTGAACACAGGTGAACTCTATTCCCTCATGCAAAATAACCTGGAACGACAAATGCATAGTCGGGTTATCCCCTACGTTCATTGGGCAGAGCAAGCTGGCGTCACGTATCAGAATGTGGTCGAAGTTGGAGAGCCAAGAGAAGAAATTGCTCTAAAAATTGCGGAAGTAAAACCAGATCTCGTTATATGTGGAAAGCATCGATTTATTCATTCCCATCCCTTTTATATTGGCCAGGTTCCCTTCCAGGCGATGATAAAAAGCAGCACGCCAATTTTGTTTGTTCCCTAAAAAGATCCGGGAAAGTTGACGGAAGAATGATAACCCTTAAGGCTCACCATTAAGTTTGTTCTAATTTCTTGGATTGCGGCCTTAATTACGTTATATTTAGGGCATGAATTCAAGGCTTAAATATTATTTAAGGGATTTACCCCATGGGACTACTTTTCAAGAAAATTTTGGTCGCAAATCGCGGCGAAATTGCGATAAGAATTTTTCGCTCTGCCACAGAGCTCGGTATCCAAACAGTCGCTATTTATACCCACGAAGACAAATTTTCACTCCATCGTTATAAAGCTGATGAAGCCTATTTGATCGGCACGCCCGGTGCTCCTATTGCCTCATATTTAGATCAGGAACAAATCATAGCGCTCGCCCTTAAGACCGGTGCTGAAGCAATACATCCTGGCTATGGATTTTTGTCTGAAAACAGTGAATTCGCGGCCAAATGTGCTAAAGCGGGCATTGTCTTTATTGGTCCAAACCCCGAAATTTTGCATCAGCTCGGTGATAAAATTCAGGCTAAAACCCTCGCCCGTGCAGCAGGCATTCCAACAATTCCTGGCCCGGTTACACCGATTGCCGATGCCCATCAAGCTCTTAAAGATGCTGAACAGATCGGATTTCCCGTCACCATAAAAGCAAGAGCAGGTGGCGGAGGTAGGGGCATACGCCGTATTGATAACCCTGCTGATTTTATCGCTGAATTTCAAAGCGCGCAGTCAGAAGCGCTTAAAAGCTTTGGTATTGGTGAGGTTTACTTAGAAAAAACCATCGTCAATCCCAAGCATATAGAAGTTCAGATCATGGGAGATCATGATGGCAGTATTGTTCATCTTTTCGAGCGCGACTGTTCTATTCAACGGCGAAACCAAAAAATTGTCGAAGTGGCTCCTGCTTTGGGTATAAGTGCTAAAACACGGGAACTACTCTGGCAAAATGCTTTAACTATTGCAAAAGCAGTGAGCTATGAAGGGCTGGGTACCGTTGAGTTTTTGGTTGACGAACAAGAGCAGGCTTATTTCCTCGAAGTCAATCCGCGCCTTCAGGTCGAACACACCGTAACCGAAATGCTGACAGGCGTCGATTTGGTTCAGGCCTCGATCCTGATCGCTTGCGGCAAACCGTTATCCCATCCCGCAATAGCTATTAAAAGCCAGGGAGATGTTAAAGCAAAAGGCTATGCCATTCAGTGCCGCGTAACCACGGAAGATCCCGCCAATAATTTTGCCCCTTCAACAGGGAAAATTACCGCCTTTCGCGCGGCAACGGGTTTTGGGATTCGTTTAGATGAAGGCCTTGGCACAACTGGCGGGGTGGTCACGCCTTATTATGATTCCCTTCTCGTAAAAGTCACAGCCTGGGGATTTGATTTGCATGCGGCGGCACGCAAAATGGCTCGCAGCTTGAGCGAGTTTAGAATTCGCGGTGTTAAGCATAATATTCCCCTCCTTAAAAACATCGTGACCCACCCTAAGTTTTTATCGGCACAACTCACCACAAGTTTTTTAGTAGATCACCATGAGGTCTTTAATTTTCCTTTAAACAAAGATCGCGCTACAAAATATTTGCGCTATTTGTCAGAAGTCAGCGTCAATAACATTCATAACATCTCTGAGTCCGTCTCAATAAATGTCCGGGACCCAGAACTCCCTTTGCACAAATATTTCTTAAGCTCCGATAATACTTCTTCTCAAACAGCAAAACAGGTGTTTGCCAAGGGGGGTGCTACGGCTTTAGTATCCTGGATTAAAAATCAAAAGCAGTTGCTCCTCACCGACACTACCATGCGCGATGCGCATCAATCACTTTTTGCTACAAGGCTTCGGTCTAAAGATATCTTTCAAATTGCTCCTTTTTACGAACAGTATGCAAAAAATTTTTTCTCCCTCGAAATGTGGGGCGGCGCGACGTTTGATACGAGTTTTCGTTTTTTAAAGGAAGACCCTTGGGAGAGACTTGCGCGCATTCGTGCGTTGATCCCAAGCGCCATGCTGCAAATGCTCTTTCGCGGCAACAACGCGGTCGGCTACGCTAATTATCCCCGATGGGTCATTCAAGACTTTATTCGCTTAGCCGTTTCTGCGGGTCTGGATATTTTTAGGATTTTTGACTGCTTTAATAACATTGGCCAAATGGAGATTGCTTTTGAAGAGACCCTAAAATATGGCGGTATAGTTGAGGGATGCCTCTGTTACACTGGAAATTTAAGTTCTCCCAAAGAAAATAAATATACCCTAAAATATTATGTCGATCTGGCAAAAGAACTTGAAAAAAGAGGCAGCCATATTTTATGCATTAAGGACATGGCGGGTCTTTTACTTCCTGAGGCGGCCAAACAGCTTATTAAAGCGCTTAAAGAAAGCTGTTCCCTCCCCATCCATTTGCACACACATGATACGTCAGGAAATGGCGTTGCCATGCTGCTCGCAGCCACGGAAGCCGGGTGCGAAATTGTGGATGGAGCTGTGAGCTCTATGGCTGGGCTTACGTCACAGCCCAGTTTAAATGCTATTATCGCAGCCCTTGCAGAAACGCCAAGAGCTCCTCACCTTGAGCGTGCCAATATCGATCAACTCTCTCTTTACTGGGAGGGTGTTAGAGCTCTTTATCTCCCCTTTGATCCGGGCGTACGCGCGACCTCTACCTTGGTTTACGAACATGAAATTCCGGGGGGGCAGTACTCTAATCTGGTAGATCAAGCGCGAAAGGTCGGGCTAAAGAGCAACGAATTTTATGAGCTCACAAAACGTTATGAAGAGGTAAACCACCTTTTTGGCAACATCGTCAAGGTTACCCCATCGTCTAAAGTTGTTGGTGACCTTGCCCTGCTCCTACAAAAAAATCAGCTCACCGCCGCCGAGCTCATAGAAAAAAAGCCAAGCCTCGACTATCCGGATTCGGTGATGAGTTTTGTGAAAGGCCATATTGGCGAACCTCTTGGAGGTATTCCTGAGGAAGTGCGCGCCCTAATACTAGGCGCAAATCCCCCTCCGATGAGTTCTCCCGCAATCGACAAAGATGACAATTTCAATATCGTCAAGGAAGAGTTGTCTCGTCACATGCTGCGTGAACCTAGCGACCAGGATGTTATAAGCTTCCGCCTTTATCCAAAAGTTTTTTTAGAATATTTAGAGCACAAGACGCTTTATGGCGAGCTAACACAATTACCAACAAGCGCATTCTTTTATGGCATCAAACCAGAAGAAGAACTCGCTATCGCTATGGAACCGGGAAAAACACTCTATGTCACACTAAAAGGGATTTCAGATACAGATAGTTCTGGAACAAAAACAGTCTTTTATGACCTCAATGGTTTTTCGCGAGAAATTCGGCTCAAAGATAAATCCTCTACGGTATTGCAAAAAATTCGGGCTAAGGCAGATCGTGGTAATGATCTCCATGTAGGAGCTCCCATGCCAGGGAAAATAATAGCGATAAAGGGATCTATCGGCCAAAAGGTTTTAACCGGAGATGTGCTTCTTATAACGGAAGCCATGAAAATGGAATACATCGTCAAAGCCAAGACGGCGGGTGTGATAAAAAATATCTACATCAGCCAAGGTGAAGAAATCGAGGATGGAGACTTACTTATGGAACTCAGTGAGTCATAGCTCAGAAATACCTATAACTTGTTAGCGCATCACTTATCATTTGGGAAATCATGTGGAAAAAATTAATGGCACAACAGTGACCCTTTTGGCGCTGCTCATATCGAGCTTCGTCATTTCAAATTTTTTACAAAAAAAATTGGGGAAAACTTCGATTTGGGCGGGAATTGTTTTCCTAATCATCGGAGCTTTTGTGAGTCCAACGATGGGAGTCGGACTTTTAGATGCTGAGCAATTTTCTGCATTTACCCCACTCATTTCTCTGCTCATTGGCTTGTTTGGCTTTTTGTTTGGTTTAGAGATCACACACTTTAAACTAAAAGACGATGTTAGTCTTTCAGGAATTTACTTTCATGGATCCCTCTTTTTAGCTTCATCTGTTTTATTTTTTTATACCTGCATCCTCATGTTTCCTGGTCTTTCTAGCCTTAATGGGATTGTTATTGGTCGGGAAAAAATCAATATTTTTGGACATGCTTTAAAATTCACAGGATTTGACATCCATCTTTGGTTAGCATTAACCTTAGCCTCAATGACCAGCATTTCTTCGGTATCCTCTATAAAATCTGCTCTGATAAAAAATGAATCCTCAGGCCCTATTTCCTCCATTATGCCAAATTTAACTGCACCCGGTGAGTTATTAAGCATAATAATATTTGGAACTATTTTTGCCGCTGCAAGAGCAGTTGGCTCGGCTTCGACCCTAGGCTGGACCATTACCGAATGGACTGTTATGGTTACCGGAATAGGGGTTTTTTTGGGACTTCTATTTTGGCTTTTTGTCGGCAGAGATTACAGCCAAATAAATACCTATTTAGCGACCATTGCGGTCGTAACCTTAGCTAGTGGAATAGCCGTAGCGGTGGGGGTATCGCCTCTTTTCTTAAATTTTATCTGTGGCGCGACATTGGCCCTTACCTCAAAACAAGCGGAAAAAATTTCTACAATCTTAAATTCCTTAAGAGGGCCTCTCACCGTTTTGATTTTATTTTTTGCTGGTGCGAGTCTAAAACCTTTTAATTTGGCGGAGCTCGCTCTGCCCATCGTATATATTGGCATCCGCATTTTTGGTTTAATCACTCTCCCTAAGTTTACATTACGCTCACTACCGGCCACACTCTTTGTCCCTAGATCGGGACGTATTTTTTTATTTCAAGACATTTTAATCGTCGTTATGGGTATGGATCTTATCATCAGAGGCCATCAAATTTCTCAACTGATATTAATTACAGGAATTGTCGCTTTTGTCGTTTTTGAAATCATCGGTAACATTTATTTTAGAAAATTTTTACTCGATATAAGTGAAGCAAAGCCGGTAAATCCTGCAATAAACTAATTGAGTTTTAACCTTAACGTGACTAAGGATTTGATACATGGAAGTTGCAGTCGTCGGGGCAGGTGATGTTGGCCTTCACATATGTCGGTATTTATCAGAACTCGGCACCAATGTCATTCTTATTGATAAGGATGAAACAATCATCAACAAAGCAGAGGAGTCATTAGATATCAGGGCTCTTCATGGCAATGCCATGCATACAAACGTCCTAAAAAAAATTGACTGCAAAAATTTGGACTTATTTGTCGCGGTCACCGGTGATGATAGTGCAAATATCGTCTCAGCTGCTCGGGCAAAAGAATTAGGTGTTAAGGCTGTTTTAGCTAGAGTTGATGATCCGGGGTTTTATGCTAACAATGCTCATGTGATCAGTGGACCGTTTGGCATAAATACGACCGTTTGCGCATCACGAGTCACCGCTCTCGAAATTTTGCGGCAAGTCCTGCACATCGATTACGCCAGGGTATTTGAGTTTTCAGGCTATGGCTTAGCTATTGGTCACTTTGAACTCAAAGAAAACTCACCTCTTATAGACCAGTCGCCAAGTGCTGTGCACCTATTTGGAACATGTCGCCTTGTGGGCATAATACGCAATGATCTTTTTAGGTCTCCAGAAGCCGTGCAAAGGCTTGGGATCACTGACCAAATCGTAGTAGCAGGTTCCTTTTCTGATTTGGCAAAGAGCCTAAAAAATCTGAAGCCTAAAACCTCACGCAAATGTATCATCGTGGGTGGTGGTGATACAGGACAGCAAATCGCTCTGAATTTATCGCTTAGTGAGACTAGGATAGAACTCATTGAAATCAATCCAATCATGTGCGCAGTTGTTGCGGGTATGCTTAAAGATATATCAGTCATAAATGGCGATGGATCAGATGTCGGGCTTCTGAGGGATTTACATCTCACCAAAGATGACTTCATCGTTTCTGTGGCCCAAAGTGATGAAATCAACCTCATGGCAGCACTGGTGGCAAAGGAACTTGGCATCGGCAAAGCCTACACAAAATTGAATCGATCTGGTTACGCTACTATTTATAGCCACTTAAACGTTGATCAGACAGCAAGTCCCCAACAAATCATGTTAAAATTTATTGCGAGTTACTTAGATGCTCGGTCCACTCTAAGAGAAGAAGAATCAGGCCATTCCCATTTGTACTTTGAATTGAGGCTTCCCTACACTGATCCGACGAGTGAAATTTTATTTTCAAAAATAAATCTGCCTCCAATGGTCAGCCTTCTTGGGGTAGTAAGAAAATTTGTGCCCCTAGACCCATCTCGGGACTTTACCCTAAATGCTGGAGACTCCCTTATTTTTGCTGGCCCAAAATCTATGGTTCGCGAAACACTAAACCTAGTCCGCAAAGTCTGGAGAAAAGGTGTTTAGATGAACTATAAAGCCATAGCCAAGCAACTGAGTTCCCTTGTAATGATGATGGCATTCCTGCTTTTATTTCCATTAGGCTTAGGCATTTTAGATGAAAAAAGCACTGCGATGTTTGCTTATAGCCTCCCCTCTTTGCTTCTCTCCCTCATCGCATTTGCTCTTAGACGCTATGCGGGTAAAAAACATGACCCCCACTTGGGACGCCGTGAGGCAATACTTATTGTCGCGTTGATCTGGGTCATTTTTAGCTTAGGTGGCGCTCTGCCCTTTCTTTTGGAGGGGTCGATACAATTGCCTGCCGCAGCTATATTTGAAGCGGTCAGTGGGTTTACGACGACGGGCGCTACTGTCATTGCTGATGTCGACGGCCTTAGCCGCGCCACTAATCTTTGGCGCTGCTTAATGCACTGGATAGGCGGTATGGGTATTGTTGTTTTGTTCGTCGCCATTTTTCCACAGCTAGGAATTGGCGCGAAACATCTTTTTAAAAATGAGGCTGCGGGACCGATCGCCGAAGGCGTTAGACCCAAAATACGGCAGTCAGCATTGACTCTTTGGTGGGTATACCTAGTTTTAACCATTGTGTGCGCTGCACTTTTACATTTTTTCGGCATGAACTGGTTTGATGCCATTTGCCATGCCTTTTCCACCTTAGGCACAGGTGGTTTTTCCACCAAAAGTGCGAGCATCGGTTTTTATCATAACCCAGCCATCGACTGGACGGTTTGCGTATTTATGTTTCTCGCAGGCTTAAATTTTGGCCTTTACCCCCAGTTGTTAAAAGGCAACATCAAAGGGGTATTAAAAGATCCTGAAACAAAAGTTTTTTTCGCCCTCAATTTGGTTATCGCTTTTATCATTGTCGCACTGACTATGACCAGTCGCGATTCACTAATGGATTCTATAAGACACAGCTTGTTTCAAACGCTTTCCGTCACCACAACAACGGGATTTATGACAGAAGACTTCGATAAATATCCCGACTTAGCACGATTTTTACTCTTTGCTGCCATGTTCATCGGGGCCTGCGGAGGATCAACGGCAGGAGGTCTCAAGATATCCCGTTTGATCACCATTTGGAAAATGGTTGGCCGTGATATTTTCTTGTCGCATAAGCCAAATGAAATTTACCGAGTTTATGTTGGCTCCCGTTTTGTCACGACCGATGTCCTTATAAGTGTTTTGGTCTATTTATGTGCTTACCTGTTGATTTTTGTTTTTTGTAGCTCAGCAATGGTGTTTGCAGGCTATGACATTCTGAGCGGTTCTAGTGCTGTTGTTGCCTGTTTATCAAGTATCGGGCCAGGCCTATCGCAATTTGGGCCTTCCGAGAACTTCGCGCATGCGCCTGCTTGGGCTCATCTAATGCTAAGCTTTTGTATGATTGCAGGAAGACTTGAAATCATTATTCTGCTGGCCCCTTTTACTATGAAATTCTGGAGGAGATAGAGACATGCGGAAGATTTTTGTCATTATGGCTCTCATTGGCGCCATGTTTCTCGTCGAATTTTTAAAACAAGAAAGCACGGTGGGAATCGGCAACTTCACCCTGCTTGCCATCGGTTTTGTCTTGCTCGTTGCTTACACCACCGCTGATTTAGGTCTCAGCCTTTTAAGCCTTCCACGCGTTACCGGCTATATCATTGCGGGTATTTTATTAGGCCCACAAATTTCCAATATACTCTCTATACATGTCGTCAATGAACTTAAAATGTTCAACACCTTGGCACTGGGTTTAATTGCTCTCAATGCAGGTTTAGAATTAAGCGTCGATGGCATAAAGCAAATATTTAAAACACTCGCGGGCACCGTTTTGTACAAACTCCTTCTCCTGCCTCTTGGCATTGGTGGTACCATCTATGTTATTGGTCACTATGCCCCTTCTTTAATAGCACCTAATTTAACTCCTGCCACTATTGTAGCTATTGCCCTCGTTTTTTCAGCGTTAGCTATCGGCACCTCGCCAGCAATAGCAATAGCCGTATCCTCGGAGCTTCAAAGTAAAGGGCGTTTAACAGACCTTGTTCTGGGAGCGGCTATTTTCAAAGATCTTGTCGTTGTTGTCGTCCTGGCGATTATGATCGCACTGGCAAAAACAATCATTAATCCTGAGGCAGCTTTTAGTTTTGTTGTTTTGTGGCGGGTAGCACAGGAACTCACAATTTCTATTGGCTTAGGTTTAGTCTTTGGCATAGTCATCATTGCCTATACCAGATTTGTTAAACAGCACATGTTACTTTTCATCTTCTGCGTCATTCTAGCTGCATCTGAAGTGAGCAATGCCTTTCATGCGGAGCTACTACTCGTCTTTATCGCAGCAGGTTTTTTTGTAAGAAATTTCTCTACCTACGAACCCGATGTCTTAGGTCCTCTTAAAATGGTATCTTTACCGACCTATATTGTATTTTTTACCATTGCTGGTGCTTCGATTGATCTGGGAAGGACCGCGATTTTTTTTCCTCTTGCCGCAACCCTTTTTGTCGTAAGAGCGTTAGTCTTTTTTATTGCGGCCTATTTGGGGGGGAAATTTGGCGGTGAAGACCTTAAAGTTAAAAAACTTGCTTGGCTTGGTTATCTCCCCCAAGCAGGAGTGACCTTGGGTCTGGTGGGCCTAGCCGCTAAACAGCTACCAGAACTTGGCGCTATTATCAATGATTTGGGCGTTACCTTTGTATCCTTAAATTTACTTCTAGGTCCTATAGGGCTCCGTAAAGCGCTACAATGGGGCAGCCAAAGTCTTAGTTCGTCGCCAGCTTTTTCGCCTCAGGAAACCGCTGCACCTTTAATTGACGAAGTTCCAGAGCTTCCACAGCTTGGCCCCGATAGCTCAGAAATAACTGAGATTAATTTTGGCCTCATCTCCGACATAAAAATCAGGGACCAAGCGAAACACATTGTCAACCAATATAATAAACTTTTTGAGGAACATATCATTGCGCCAGTCCTAACCTGGAAGGATTCCATTATTAGAGGAATTAATTCGGGAATCTCTGATGATAGCAGTGCCTTTAAACGATCAGAACAAATCAATGATTGGTCCAAAGTCTATCTGCCAACAATTTTTCAAGATACCCAAAAAATCTTAGATCTTTTTAGCAAGGGTCTTATGCAATCTGTTGATGCCATGCCCTCAACGATCAGCTCCCTGATACCTGAACGCTATCTAACAAAAGACCGTGCCGACTCAGTGCGCATTCGTTGGAGAAAAATATATATTAAAGGGTTGCGCAAATTTCGTAAAAATGCCCCTCCGCTGCGAATCGTGCCGATGCGCGCTTTAACTCGTATCTACCTGGAGTCTCCAGCCGATGATTTTAAGGTTGAAATCGTTCGTAATTTACTATCGCTCCAATCCGGCGTCTTTAAAATTCTTCGAAGTCTCGTCACTACCGGAGCTGACGACAAAAGCACCAACCAACAACTCGAAGAATATTTTGACAGAATGATTGCCATAGCTTTAACCGATTTTAATCGCATGCTGCAAGTTTCTGGAGACCGCTATGTAGAGGAACTTGAACGTATTGGTAGCCCTTATCAGCCTATGAGTAAAATCAAAGTTTCTTCTATAGAAAGTCGTAGAAAAAATAATTTTCAAATCGTAAAAAATCATATGGAATGGTGCCGCAATTTTCAAAATGTTGCCAAAGATGAAATTCGCTTGCTTGCAATTTTTATGCAAATTCAGCTAAAAGTAAATCATCTTATCAATGAAGCATTTTTAGAATCCATTTCCGATCTTGTTAAGCACTACCAAGGTGTATTCCAAAAATCTTTGACCAAATTAGAAGAAATGGGTAGGTCCCTCGAAAATAACGAGCACCCTTTAGAATCGTTAAAAGCTTTAGGCAGCTCAATCAATGTACTCATTACCCCAAATGAAATTAATCAAATAAAAAAAATTACGCGCAAATTTCTAATTCACACCTCAGCCCATAGAACCACAATGCAGTTTAAGAAGATTGCTTCTAGGGGTATCGGAATCTTTAGAGTTCTCGATCGTGGGGTTTTCGAAGAATGGCCTGCCATCGATCATGAAATTGAGCACCATGAAGTGGATTTTGCAGAAATTTTAGACGAAAGCTTGGCCGAAGGACTTGCCCCCAAACTCGAATCCTGCATAGCCATTTTTCGCGATCATCTCGAAATCATTGGAGACCTACCGTCCCAACTTGGGCAAATACTCGCGTTTTCAACTGAAGAAAATGAAGATTTCCATTTGAAGGAAACCCTAACAAACTTCAAAAGCAGTCTGCGTATCTCCTCCGAAACCATTCGCGAGCACCTTGATGACTTATTAAAAATTGAGAAAGAAACTATTGAAGGAATTAGACAGTCTTATGCAGATAGCCTTGAAGAAATTGTCAAGTCTTGCAATGCTCGTTCATTGCGACAAGCCGCTATCGATCGCTATTATCAGTTACATGAAAAAGTGGAAGATTTAGTAAATCGTCACCGCAATAAACCGGGAATTTTTCATGTTTTAAAAGCTACTGAGAAAATCGTCAAAAAATTTGAATTATTACATCCTTCATCGCTCGCTATTTGGCGCGAATCTCTGGCTAAGCGTTGGCAACAACCGGGAACACCAGATGCTCTCAATATGGAGCAATATGCCTCCCTGTTAGACACAAAAATTGAGATAGAGTCTGCTTCCCCTTTATTTCGCAAAGGATTTAGTTCTGAGCCTTTGCGCGATAAAAAATTTTTTACGGCAAATAGACCTGCTTTGCAGGCTATTAGCGCTATGGTTTTAGGAAAAGGTAAAAAACTCAACACCGCGCTTATAATAGGTCATCCAGGCTCTGGCCGAACGTCACTTCTTAATATTGCCCAAAATGATTTTGGGGAGGCTAATATATACCGAATCAACCCTTCTATGAGCAAATGGCGTGGAAATATTTTAAAAGTCATGGCAGCAGAATTTGATAGCGAAGAGAATTTTTTAGCGTTGCGCCGTAAAATCAAAGAGGAAAAACCGGTTATAGTCATTGATGATTTTGAGTTCTGGTTTTTACCAAATATTAAAGGATTAGTTTCTGTCAAAAAATTCGTAAAACTCATCAATACAACCGCCTCACAAGCTATTTGGATAGTGGCTTGTTCGAAAAAGTTTTATGAATCCATCGGAGTTCATGCTGGTTTAAACCAGTGTTTTGCCAATGTCCATGAGCTCAAATCTTTAACACCCAAAGAGCTCGAAGAGTTAATTTTAACCCGCTTAGGCTACTGTGGTGTCAGAGCTCAGTTTAAATTTTCTTACCGGGCAAATTGGCTCTCCTGGTTTAGACTGGGGAATGAAAAGGATTTATTTTTTCGGATTTTAGCCCGAGTTTCAGACGGAAATTTAAGGGATGCACTAAATTTTTGGGTCAAATCAGTGGCTTTCACGGGTGAAAAGCTCATAACCCCCTATATTAGTAAAGTTCTCTCGTCAAAAGTCGACTATTTGAAGCTCATACCCGATGAATTTTTTCCCTTATTGATCTTATTAAATAGGTTCGGGCCACTTTCAGAAAGAGAAATAGCCGATGCTTTGAGAGAAAACCGCGGTATTGTCCAAACGGCCATTGCCTATCTCCAAAATAGCGGTCAAATAGAAGGCAGCGGCAGACGCACAAAATACTTTGCCTTGTCGCGAACCATGCGCGCAAGATTTTCTTTAGCATTAGGAGCAGAATTCTAATGGAAATACCTTCTGTAGTCAGTAGCATTGCCTTGCTTGAAAGCTACTCTGGTTGGTCTTGGATAGGTGTATTTTTTACGATTATTTTTGGCACTGGAGTTTTATTCAAAGCCTCTGAGCTCACGGTAAAATATCTGCACAATAAAGGATATGATTCAAACAGAAAGTTGCATTTGGTTCTAAGATTTGCGCGCATGCTTATACTCTTTGCTGCTTTTGTTTATATGATAGGAAAAATTTATGATCAGTCTCAAATCTATGCCTCATATATAGCCCTAATGTTAGTTGCCACCCTGCTTGTCGCCCAGCACCAAACCCTAAGCAATTTGTTATACGGTTTTCTGGGAATTTTTGACGCAAAAATAAAATTAGGACACCGAATTTCAGCGCCCGGCTTTAATGGGATTGTGAAGGAAATTCGTTTACTGGATGTCATTTTGGAAGCTGAAAATGGAGCAAGCATTTTTGTCCCCCATGCGACACTTGCTCGAAGCAGCGTTGCGGTTACATCTGTTTCGGGAGGGCATCCGATTGAACTAAGGGTAGAAATTGATGGTGAAAACGTCACTTCTGACCATTTGAAAAACTTAGGACTCGCAAGTCCGTTTCGCAAATCTTTGAGCCAAGTAGAAATTGAACGGATCTCTTTCGAAGATAAAGGCAAAATGCTCGTAAAATTTCTTGTTTGGTCGCCCCATGTCATCAATCAAGCAAAAAAGCATTATTTTAAAGAACTCGAAGCACTGGTAAAGAAAAAGATATCACCATGATTTTTAATGTTTTTTTTGCTCAAGATTTTTGCTGTTGTCTTCCCACCCTCTCTAAGCTGTGAATATATAAACTAATAATTGACTTAGCTCTTTAAATATTATATTGCTACCCCCGGATGTAATACGCCCGCTCCCCGATCTCAGAGCACCAGAAGCCCGGTATGCTCATCAAAACCAAGTCTGTCAAGTGACAGTAAGATTTATGCCAAAAAGAAGGGGAATGGATGCAGACGAGGCTGATGTAATGCCCCGTCTGTCCTTTTTTTTGCCCGTTTAGTTGTTTATAAAAAGGTTGTCTATTTTATTTTGGAGTTAGCGCTTATGAGTGCATTGATAAGCAGGATTGACGCCTGGCGAGACGCCATCAATAACAACTCTGGGATTGACGCCATTTTTCTTGCTTTCAACATAGTAATTCCACAGAACTTCTGCACTGGCTTTGCGCATATTTACACAGCCATGGCTTACGTTGTAGCCAAAATAGTCATGGTCAGCAGAATGAAAAGCCATAGCGCCGTCAAAATACTGCACAAACTCCGTATATATGCTGTAAGGATCTTGGGGAAATGGAGACCTCATAGTTTGCTCGCGGTTACGAGTCCCTATGTAAAAGACCCCCGTACAGGTTTGGTACTGGGGTTTTCCTGTCGATACCGTTTCTTTCATTATTACCGTGCCAGCTTGCATAACCGTAATCATTTGCGTGGTGAGATTAACATGGATATAGGTATTGGCGTCGGTATAGGTGCCCTCTATTGTAGAATCATTTTGGGGGACATCGGCAGAAAGAAAATCTTTGGCGATCCATAAGTTTTCACTGGTTTTGCAAAACTCATAATCGGTACTATTTACCGTCATAATTTTTGCTTCACCCGTTAAACTTAAAGCGGTGCTTTGAGGGATAAGTTTTTCAACTATACCATCACCATTTCGAGCATTAACATTCCAGTCTGTTGTAAAAATCCCACTTTGACAACTTTTTAAGCTTGTGGGTTGTGATGTATTTTGCGGAGATCTCGTTTGCCCACAATAAGAAAGCGCAAAGGTAAAACAAATTAAAGTAACGGGTGACCTCAGATTTAAACGCATAAAATACCCCAATTAAAAATTTTTTCTTTCAGCAAATTAAGAAATTAACCTCATCACCAAGTCTGACTTAGTAATGGGCACCTTATCACCGGTGAAGCTTTGTAAAAAAACCTGCTCACCAACTTCACGGTTGCGCGCCCCTAACGATACTTCAAAAGGACTAAAATGCCACGGGGTTCTTCTGCACAGGCTCGGAGATTTCCTTAATCACAGCAGTAACAGAAAGCTTTCCATCTATAATCGTTCGATGGATAACGATCTGACGTAATGCTAATTCGTCTGGGACGGGATCGGTAAAAGAAGCTTCATCGACGTAAGGTGACTTAAAAATTTGAGTCCCATCATCAGTATTTGTGTAGCTCCATGTAAACTGGAGCGAAGCAACATCGTAAGGATTTGTTGAAAACAGTGCGTCCGCTGTTTTATAAGAAACGATTACATCATTAAAATCAGGACGATAAATTAGTTGATAGTTCCTGCCGCGAGGGAGCTTTACATCTGAAGCATATCGCTCAAGCAGAATATCACTTTTTCCAACAAATTTTAAAATCTCTATGGATTTAATTAAAATAGTGTTGTCATCAATCATCTCAGTGGTGGGAAAAACAAGAATCTTTGCCGCATTGATAAAATGTTTAGGGTCCTCGCTCATCATAACTTCCATCAGCCCAACATCAGAATATATTCCTTCTCCATATTCTGTTAAATTAGTCGCGACCTTTTCGCCTTTAACACCAATTGATATCTTAAGTTTAGAAACCGCATTAGGATCGGTATCAAACTCTGTAATCACATCGAGTTGTTTGCCATAAAACGTAGAAGGCTCACAGTCAAGTATTTGTCCGGGCGTCACGCAGCGGTACCGAGCGCACCTATCAACATTACTTTCTAATCCCGCATCAGGAATCATTTGGGCCGCTGCTAGATGAGCGACACTCAAAGAAAATATCGACGCACACCCCATGAGAATTAAATTTTGTTTTTTCATTTTGCCTTGTCCTTATATAAAGTTCTTATGTCATCCGTCTTTAGGGCTTAGGAGCTAAAGACGTTATCGGAGCGGCAGACGTTGGGACTTTCTTTTCTAACATTCTAGAAATTCTATTATTTTATTAAAAACCACCCATTTTCTTGCGCCAACCAATGCACTAAGCAGGGGCAACCTATCACATTTTAGGTTTTATTGGGAGAATAATGCGAATTTACTGATTTCTGAGAAATCACCCATGCGGCATCAGTTTCAAATGACTTTGCCGCACTGATGAAGTAAACTTCCTTAAAAATTTGGTGCTTTACCTGTCATAAAAGCCAAATACTTTGCCTCTCCTGACACAATTAAGGGCGAGCAAAGAATTGTACAAGAATAAATCTATCCCATGAGGAGATATAGCTTGATTCAGGCAACACTTGCAGCTCTGCTACTCTTTGGTTCTTTGATCTTTATCAATATCGCGCAGACCTTATCATTAATAATTCGCCCTTTTTCTGGCCATCTTTTTCGCCGCTTTAATTGTTTTCTTGCTGGAACCTGGTGGGGGTGGTGTGTACGCTTAAGCCGTTTAGCAGGCATTGATGTACAAATCAAGGGTGATCCTATTCCCTACGGTGAAAATGCCATTGTTTTTGCCAATCATCAGTCCGCCACCGACATCGTAATGCTTATGTTTCTCGCCTTTGAAAAAGGGCGGATTGGCGATCTTAAATGGTTCGTAAAAGATGCTCTTAAGTATGTCCCTGGAGTAGGGTGGGGGATGCTTTTTCTGGACTGTTTATTCGTAAAGCGCGCCTGGCTTCAGGATCATCTGTCCATCAAGAAAACCTTCGATAAAATTGTCAGTTTACAGCTACCCTTATGGCTTATCACCTTTCCAGAGGGCACCCGAGCGACACCAGAAAAGCTCAAAAAATCGAGGGACTATGCTATAAAGACGTCACGCCAAGTCTTTAATCGCGTGTTAATCCCCCGGAAAAGAGGTTTTGTCGCAACCCTCGAGGGCTTAAGATTTCACGCAACTTCGGTTTATGATGTCACCATTGTGTACCCTGGTACGCCACCAACTCTGTGGGAATACATGCAAGGAAAAGCTCGTCGTATCGACATATTTGTCACGCGCTTTGATATCAAGAGCCTCCCCGAGGATAGTAAGGCGCTGGGAGAATGGTTGGTACAACGATTCGCAGAAAAAGATCAGTTTTTAAGTGCCAAGCTATAACCGACATCAGACTCCCACACTATTAAGGCAGAGTAACCGCACAATACTGCGCAGAACACTCCTTTGGACTAAATAACAAAAATTACGGCCAATTTTTTCTAATAACTCGTCACTTCTATGACCTTATAAAAATTGCTACAAATTGATTTGAATATTTTTTTAGAGGGTTAAACATGGCTTTTCAGGCATTGGGAATACTGGTGGGACTTGGCATTTGTTTTTTATTAATTGAAACCGTTTTTGAGGGTCATGCAGACCAAAAAATGCGGTGGCATGAAGAGTATTATGCGCGGTATGAGGAAGAGTGGAACTGTGCGCAAAAAAACTTTACTGAGGCCCAGGAACTTCTGAGAAAACATTATCCCGAATATAAAAATGAGATCGATGCAGCCTATTCTAGCATCATAGGCATCATCAAGGTACGCACAAGCAGGTTTCCTTCGACGCCTGATTTTGATCATAATATCCAGAAAAATACGATGAGTTTTGTCTGTAGTCGCGACACTAATCCCAAGGTATTACCGCTCTGGCCTAACTATTCGGTAAAGCCTCATACAGCATCAAATTTTTAAAAGTGAGTGCTCTAAAAAAAATGTGAGGAAATAACACCATGCCGATTTTTTATTTTTGTATGTTTTGGGCGGTTACTATCCTCTCAATTTATACCCAAAAAACAGAAAGCCAGATCATGCAAGCATACAATCTTTTTGAGGATCGCAGGGACCATCCAAGCCCATTTCGCTGCGAATTAGAGACTTTCTTGGGTTCAGAACAATATTTATGGAAAAAGCAGTCTTTAGCGTGGATAGGAGAAACACCCTGTCTTCCGCCGCGAACGGATTATGCAAGTCCGAGTGATGGCTACAAAAAACTCCCCCCCGCCTTGTGCATCCTCGCAGAAAAAAGTGGTATAAGAAATTTGGAATTTTTTGCTTTGCCCTGCGCACTAAAGCTCAGAGTTAAATAAAATGAAAAAAATGTTTCACTTTTCATCACTAAGTATCATGGCAGTACCTCCACTGGTCACGCACATAGGCTTTTTAGTGTTGGGATTTTTGGGTCACGAACTTTTGGTTCCTTCGCGTACCGTGAGTTGGACTCAAAAAATCAGTTCGGTTAAAAACAGCTTCATCCTTCCTTTGCCACAAACGGCTCAGTATTTGCCCACAAACACTAAAAATAAAACGCTTTATATCGCGAGTAAAAAAAATGGTGAAAAAGAGAATTCTTGTTATGTCTTCAGCCAAGGCGTGCCTTATATAAAGTTACCTAGTAACGCTATATTTTTAATCCTTCCCCTAGCGTGGCTAAAATCATCGCCAAAAATCGCACATAAACTGCAAACAAAAGGTAACGAAGCCTGGTCACTTGTCCCGGTAAAACCACGAGAAGAATGCCCGCAGGAGCGCAACCAGGTGATTTATGGAAGCTAAACTTCTGGGGATGAATCGCCTAAAAACATTCCCGCGAAAAATTATCATTTTTGCCTTTGGCAACTTCATTTTATTAATAGGCTGTTTCCTCTGGGGGTGGGGGGCAGGGCAACAAAAAATGGCATTCGCCCAAGAAATCAAAACGCCGCCAACCGTATTTCTTGAACCAGGAGCATCGAAGATCATCACGATCAAAGAAACAGGCACGATAAAGGTTTCCCGGCGCGGCATCATTCACATGGAACCGGCAGGAGAAAACTCCTGGTTAGTCACAGCCATTTCATCGGGTTTAGTAGCCATCAAAATTTTAGACCAAGGGAAAACGCATCTTGTTTTACTGATAAAAGTTGAGAAAAATAGGGAAGCCAAATTAAGAACACTACCGAGACAATATTCTCGGGAAAGGTTGCCAGAAATAACCTCTGCCCCTCGGGAAATTAAGACGATAACAGAACTCCTTCAGCTATTTACTCAGTGTCAAAAATACACCTCGCGCTGTGGCCTTCAGGTAACCTTGTCTCAAAGCCTTCGGTTGACGTGGCGAGAATATTTGTCTAGGACCATCCCCAAGGATTTTACCATTAAGCATTTTGGTGACTCCACTTTTATAACGGCTTACTGTCCGCCCTATACAGAAAAACAGCTGTTTGCGGAGATCGAGCTCATTCTCCCGGGAGCTATCAAAAGCAGCTTTATCACGGTCGCATGCCACGCTAGAGCACGGTTTAACTACTGGGCAAAAGGCAAATTCATCCTCCATGAAAAAAGCCACCAGGAAAAACAGGGCATAAATTTTTTTGGACAAAGCGAGAAATCTGAGATTTTATCTGAAAATGCCACGATAGCAGCGCATGTGCTTGATTACCGGCAGACTCTGTCTAAAGCTGAGGCAGTCACAGAACCCGCGATTATCGTTAGCTCGGGAAATGAAGCCTTTTTAGAAAGTGGCGGCGAACTGCTCCTCAGCGCTATTGATCCCCAGCAAAATGACAAAAAACTCAATGTTTGGAAAAATTACGGGGTCAGTATGACGTTAAAAGTCCTAGAAGTGAGCGAAGAAAAGCTCGAACTGTCTTATAAAATTCAAATTAAAAATCCAGATTTTTCCAGTGGCAACCAAAATCTAACGGGCAGCGAAGTGAAAAACTCAATATTTGTTAAACTCGGTCAACCAATTTATTTGGGAGAGCTCAATTTTTCAACCCATCATCAGCTTAATACTCGTCAAAGCTTGCTTGCTGGCATCCCCATTATCGGCCCTATATTCAAGATGGACAGTGACAACTCTCTAAATATGAACCTTTCGGCTTGGCTGACCCTAGAAAAAATATAACTTCTCAACCCACAAAATGGCAATGCCAGATTTACACCCCAACATTTTTCATGCTACCCTATGGTTTTACCCCATTTTTAATATTGATAACTGATATCCCATGGCTCAAAAACATCAGATTTATTTTCCGCATTTAGATTTTACCTGGATTGATATCGTAGACCCAGGAAAAGACGAAATCCTCAATCTTGCAAGAGATTTTGATTGGCATGAGACGACGACCGAGGACTGCTTAGAGCCTGAGCATCTTCCCAAATATGAAATTATTGCGCAGACACACTTTTTGATTGTGCGTTTTGCTGACGAAAAAGCGCCTAACAACGCAGATACTTTGTTTGAACTGACGCGGAAAGTCGCGATTTTTTTTACAGAACGCCATCTCATTACGGTCCATCGCAGTGATCTTAGCTCTATAGAATCGCTACGCCGCGATTTTCAGGACGAACACAATATTACTGAAATGGAAGATCCCAAACTTTTTTTGCTCAGATTTTTAACCACCCTGTACGAGTCCTTTGATAAGGCAATTGAAAAATCCCTTGATCAACTCGACGTTTATGAAGCAAAAATATTTGGCACTGAAGGATCCTCAAATTTTTCTTTGCAGCATATTTATCACCTAAAGAGGGTGAGCTCAGTTTATCGTCGGGTGATTAAATTAGGCCTTGAAAGCACCTCAAAACTTATTTCCGATCTAAATTACAAAAGCCAACCAGAAAGCCAGGATCTTAAAGACATACTCGCAAAACTTGGGTTTTATGCCGACGAACTTTTGGAAAGCACCACAAGCCTGGTTTCACTCTGTCTTTCTATGGAAAGCCAAAAAATCAATGAAGCTTCGCAAAAAACAAACGACGTAATGCGACTCCTGACGGTATTTTCAGTTTTTTTTCTCCCCCTAAATTTTTTAGCCAGTATTTATGGCATGAATTTCGAGTATATGCCTGAGCTACGCTGGCATTATGGGTATCCTATGATTCTGGTGGCTATGTTTTTTATCGCTTCGTCCATACTTTTGGGGATGCGTTATAAAGGCTGGTTGACTGGCCTGCGCCGCGCTAAAGATCATAAACCAAAAGAATAATGTGTTTAAAAAATTTGACCTTGGTTTTGAAAAAAATATCTAGAGATATAGTGGGTTTTTAATTTTGAATACCCAAACTGACTTCATAGCCACTCGCGCGCCGTATATTAAAAACACCATGTTCAAAAATTAGGTACTGTCCTTTTATGCCGAGCAGGTTCCCTGAAATAAATGCATTTTTTTCAGGGGTGAGACTTAACAGCTTGGGAGGAACGTGCTCTAAGGGATAATGAAAAGTAAACGCGGGCTCACCGCAGTCTTCAATAGAAAATTTATCTTTGAGAATATCTTTTATTTTTAAAACACGTTCTAAAAATTCAGTGTGATCATAAGTGCTAATTTTAAGCATTTTCTGCCAGCTTGTTTTATCTCTAAAAAAACCTGCTAAATGCGCCTCAACTAAGCCAACCTGAAGCCGATTTTCAAATCGTCCTAAGGGTATAGCAACAAGAGCCCCTTGGTCTATCCAGCGATTAATTCTCTGATAGGACCGAGTAATGCCAACTTTTAAATCTGAGGTAAAGGAAGCATATAACGTGTGATCAATAAAACAGTGTTCTTTACCCCAGTGTTCATCCCGACAGGTACCCGCAGAAAAATGGCATTTTTCGGGTTTGACTTGACAGATATCATTTTGAGGTAAGTTAATAAAACAAGGATAGCAGTATCCCTGATTGAAACTTTTTTTTATTTTTCGCCCACACCCAGAGCAAAAGATATTGCCGGTAAAGCTAAAAGAAATAATTTTTTGGATCAAATGGTTGAGACACAAACTGCCACCATCGCCAAGGTCCAGTTCATAAATAACGCGTGGCGAATCTTCTTGCCGAAAGCTTTTCAATTTTTTTAAGCAAAAATTTTGGGACATTACAAACCCGCTTACACAACAAGCCCGTTATCTTCGAGTAGTGGGTTGACTGAAGGCTCCCTACCTCTAAAAAGTTTAAAGACCTCAAGAGGGTGTGTCCCCCCTCCTAAAGATAAAAAAGTATCATAGAATTTTTTGCCGATTTCCTTAAGCATATCTTTTTTATCTAAGCCAACTTCTTTGAAGGCATAAAACACATCCGTGCTAAGGACTTCCGCCCATAAATAGCTATAATAGCCCGCGCAGTAACCTCCCGCAAAAATATGAGAAAAGCTACAAATTCGGCGGTCATAAGGATTTAAGGGGAGGACAGAAATCCGTTTTTCAATATTTTTGACGAGATCAAATATCGCCTCAGCGGATTCTTTTTCGGGATCAAAATCTTCATGGAGCGCAAGATCACTCAAACCAAAACTGAGCTGCCGGGTGTACTGAAATCCCTTGTTAAAGTTTTTGGCCGCCAATATTTGGGCTATAAGAGTGTCCGGAAGTGGTTCCTTGGTCTCGTAGTGGCAGGACATGCTCTTTAAAATTTGTGGGTCGGAAAGGAAATTTTCCATAAACTGACTACACACCTCTACCGCATCCCATTCGACGCCATTAATACCGGACATACTAAAGTAACCTACCTTAGTTAACATATGCTGAAGTGCGTGACCAAATTCATGAAATAAGGTTTCCACTTCCCGGTAGGTAAGTAACGCTGGGATCTTTCCATGGGGTGCCGCGCTATTGCAGACAATTATCGCGACGGGATGAATATAGGTGTCATTTTCTTTGTGGCCGGTAAGCGTTGAATTCATCCATGCGCCGGAACGCTTGGTCGCGGGTCGCGCAAAGGGATCAACGAAAAATGAAGCTAACTGTTTATTTTGACTATCCATGATTTTAAAATAGCGAACATCTTGGTGCCATTTGGAAAAGCCTGATTTTTCTTCTGTGATTTTTATATCAAAAAGCGTGTGACACAAATCAAAAAGGCCTTTTATGGTATGGTCAAGAGGAAAGTAATCTTTCAGTGCTTCTTCATTGTAGGAAAAAAATTTTTCTTTATAGCGCTCAACCCAATAGCTATAATCCCAAGGCATGAGTGCTCCCTCAAAGCCCTGCTCCTGAGCAAAAGCAGTGATTTTAGCTAGGTCTTTTTTAGCATGTTCTTTCGCTGGTTTTAGGACCTTTTCCATCAACTCTTTTATGCGTTCAGTTGTTCCTGCCATTTTAGTTGCAAGACTCAATTCGGCAAAATTTTTCTTACCCAAAAGTCGTGCTTCCTTTTGCCTTAGGAGCAAGATCCGGTGCATGATTTGAGTATTATCGGTCTCACCAAAAGACGCTTTTTGTACAAATCCCTTATTCAGCTGTTCTCTAATAGAGCGGTCTTTTGCTGATGTCATGAAAGCATTAAAGAGATTGGGATCTAAACTCAGGAGCCATGGCCCACCTTCAGCTGTTGCTTTATCTGTCTGATGCTTTTCGTTGTAGAGCTGTGCCATGTAACTCAGGTCTCGCTCAGCTAGACCGTCTACTTGTTCTTTTTTATCGAGGGTCAGAGTAAACGCTTTAGACGCATCCAAAACGTTATTAGAGAACTTATTTCTAAGGTCTGAAAGTTCTTTAACGATATTCAAAAATTCTTCTTTGTCTTTTGCAGCTAAATCGATGCCTGATAGCTCCATATTTAGAAGAAGTTTTTGAAGCATACGTTTTTCCATGGGGGATAGCTTAGCCCATTCTGCGCCTTTTTTGATATTTTGGGCGTGTTTAAACACCGCAACGTTTTGATCGAGTTCAAGTTGAAATTCTACGAGGTATTTTTGCGCTTCATGATGCGCTTCCCGGATCTCTACCGAATCGCAAACAGCGTGCAAATGCCCTACCGGCCCCCAAAAACGTTCCACTAGTGCTTCAATTTGATGCAAGGACCCAAAAAGTTCCGCAAATGATACGGTGGATTTTTGGCTAAGGCTATTTAGCATTTCTCGGCATAAGCGAATCCCCTCTTTGACGCCGGGGACGATTTGCTCAGGCATAATGGAACCGTAGTCTGGTAGGCCAGAATTTTGCAACAACGGGTTATCAATAGTTTTTTCAGTCATCAATACGTGTCCTCTACATGAATTTTGCGGGTAGCGAAAAGGTAAAAAAATTTATAAGTCCTCATTTTGCTTGGATCCCAGGGGATTTACAATAATAATCTGGAAATAAAAGCTATAAAAAAACGGCACTTGTTTAATTTCTGTTTTTTTTTTAACCTAATGCGTAAACTTTATTCAAGCTTTTCCTGATTTCAGACTTATTGGCAACGTGTTCTCAGAAAAGCAAAAAGCTGATTTTTTTAATAAAAATACCTTAACCTATCACATTGATTGCCTATAACGGGAGCCTGTACATGACAAAACCTTGGATTAGCCATTATGAAAAAGGGGTAAAAGCAACCATCGACGAAACGGAGTATTCTTCGATATCACAGTTGATTGAGGAAAGTTTGCTCAAATTCCGCGATCGTGACGCCTATACCTGCATGGGTGCTCGCATGACTTTTGCTGAACTTGATCAAAGATCTCGATCCTTCGCGGCATACTTGCAAAATGACTTAGGCCTTAAAAAAGGGGACGTGCTGGCTATCATGTTGCCTAACGTATTACAGTACCCCATATGTTTTTTTGGAGCACTGAGAGCGGGCATCACCATTGCAAATGTCAACCCCCTTTATACCGCACGAGAGTTAGAGCACCAACTAAAGGATAGTGGAGCTAAGGCGATAGTCATTCTCGCTAACTTTGCTTCGGTCCTGGAAAAAGTGGTATCTAGGACACCGATTAAAAAAGTCATTTTAACAGAACTTGGTGATTTGCTTGGAGGCGCGAAAGGGATAATCGTAAATTTTGTAGTTAAACACGTGAAAAAAATGGTTCCTCCCTTCAAATTGGAAGGTGCCATCTCCTTAAATGCCGTCCTTAAAACAAACCCCAGCAAGCTTCTCCCTGTAAAAATAGCTCGTGATGACATTGCTTTTTTACAGTATACCGGGGGCACTACGGGGGTTTCAAAAGGGGCAATGCTCACAAATGGCAATATTATTGCTAATATGCTACAAGCAGAGGCATGGCTTATCAATAAGCTTAATCCTAACGAGCAGCAAATCGTGATCACGCCGCTCCCCTTGTATCATATCTTTTCCATGATGGCGAACTGTCTGCTTTTTACCAAGCGCGGCGGCCTCAATGTCCTTATTACCAATCCCAAGGATATTCCTGGATTTATTAAGGAACTTAAAAAATGGTCTTTTGATGTCATCACAGGGGTAAATACCTTGTTTAATGCTTTGCTCAATCACCCAGATTTTGCCTCCCTTGATTTTAGCCGCCTCAAAATCGCCCTCGGTGGTGGTATGGCGGTGCAAAGACCCGTTGCTGAGCGTTGGAAACAGGTGACTGGGGTTCCTTTGATAGAGGCGTATGGCCTCACCGAAGCGTCGCCAGCCGTGTGCATAAATCCCATGAATATCGAAAACTTTAATGGCTTTATCGGAGTTCCACTTCCTTCAACCGATGTAAAAATTGTTAATGAAGAGGGACAGGAGCAACCTTTGGGCGAGGCCGGAGAGCTTTGGGCAAAGGGACCGCAAGTGATGACGGGTTACTTTAACAAACCAGAAGAAACCGCAAAAACCATGACCCCAGATGGCTGGTTGCGCACGGGTGACATAGCCACCATTAATAAAGACGGATTTGTGCAAATAGTCGACCGCAAAAAAGACATGATCATCGTGTCTGGCTTCAATGTTTACCCCAACGAAATAGAAGAAGTCATCGTCAGTTATCCAGGCGTTTTAGAAGCTGCTGCGGTGGGTATTCCCAGTGAAAAATCTGGCGAAGAAGTAAAGGTTTTTGTCGTTAAAAAAGATCAAAAAATCACTGCAGACGAGATCATCACCCATTGCCGCGCTAATTTAACGGGTTACAAAATCCCTCGGCATATAGAGTTTCGGACAGAACTGCCCAAAACCAATGTCGGTAAAATCCTTCGCAGAGCTTTGCGGGATGATGTAGGGGCGTCTGCTTAAAAATTAGGCAAATTAACGCTAGACAAAGGCTGGACTTATTTTAGGTGTGTAAGAATAATTTTTATTTAATTGGAAAAGCCTTATTAAATCTTCTGCTCCCAAAATTTCTTCCGGCCTTTGTCGTGGCATGACCCTTAAAATTTTGCCTGGAGATCAAGTGCGCCCATCAAAAATCAAGGTGCGCCAGGCAATTCTTAATATGGTTCAGGGTCATTTAGAAGGGGCTACTGTTTGGGATCTTTGTGCTGGGACGGGAGCTCTTGGGATAGAAGCTCTATCGCGGGGTGCCGAAAAATGTGTGTTTGTGGAAAATTCCTTGAAAGTCGCCTCTTTTCTCAAAGAAAACTGTGCCGAGCTGGAAAGACGTTTTCTCGCGCAAAACTTAAGTGCCCCCGAAACATTGGTTATCGTCAATGACGTCACTCACCTCGATTTTGCAAGCATACTACCCATACCGGACCTAATATTTATGGACCCGCCCTATGCTGAGGTGGAAAAATTAACAGAACACGTACTAAAAAAGCTCGATCATGAAAAATGCAAAAATGTGATCATTTGTTTAGAAAGCAGCGCAAAAACCATGCTAGCTCAAATAAATGACCTCTGTACTCCTCATGGCTGGCAGGTTAAAAAAGAAAAAACATATGGTGAATCAAAGGTTTTTACCATCTCCACCCTTTAAACATCAGCGGAGTCCACAATGGGAAGTCCCCAAAAAATATGCGCCTTATATCCCGGTAGCTTTGATCCCTTTACTCTAGGGCATCTTGATATCGTGACCCGTGCGAGCAAAATATTTGATCAGGTAATTATTGGCATAGGGGCTTCGGGTGTTAAAAAACCCTTTTTTAATGTAGATGAACGAATTGCCATGGCTCAACTCGCAACCCAGAACCTCAGCAACATTGAGGTACATGCTTTTAAAAGCCTGGCCGTTGAGTTTGCGCGCAAAGTTAAAGCGCAGGTGATACTCAGAGGTATTCGCAGCGAATTAGACTATCAGTACGAAATGCAGTTAACTTTTATCAACAAAAAATTGGCCCCGGAAATTGATATTATGTTTTTACCCACTAAGCAGGAGCTGTGTGAAATTTCTTCAACATATATCAAAGAGATTGCCTCTTATGGTGGAGATTTGACTGGGTTTTTGCCGCAGGTACTTATACCCCAGATTACGCAGAGGTTTTTGGAGGATTAATCTGCGCTTTTTTTATTTTTGGCAATATATTTAGGACATAACATAAGAGGGTGAGATGAAAGTTCTCCTAATGCGTCATGGGATAGCTGCCCAAATAAACGAATTACCAGCGGGATCACGATCTGACGATCTACGTCCCCTTACCCAAACCGGGAAAGAACGCGTAACCCAATGCGCCGCATTTTATCAAAAAGCATTTCCTGAGGCTGCCGTGATATTACATAGTCCGTTGCTGCGAGCTATCCAAACGGCAGAATTGGTCGCGGCAAAATTTCCGTACATTGAGCGTTTAGAATCCACATTTTTAAGGCCCAGCACCCATCCTGAAGATTTTTTACCCATTGCAAGCTCCCTAAGGCTACCAGATAATTTCATCATAGTTTCTCATGAGCCTTTTCTTTCAAATCTCGCCGCATTTTGGACGACGGGCCTCAATGACTCATTCACTATCTTCAAAGAATCGGGAGCCCTGCTGCTTGAAGCTCAGGAATTCGAGCCGCGTAGGGCCATGATTTCCTGGATGATGGCTCCAGATTTAATAACAGTTTAGGGCATAAAGTTTAGCCGTATCAAGCCTTAGGACTAAAAAACCAAGAATTTTCTTGAAGCAACTTTTTTATGAGCCACCAATGTCCTTAGCAAAAAACCAGAAGCATCTGCTATCACTATGCGCTCACATTAACCTACTATCGGAATACCTATAGTAGAGTCAAAAGCTTAGAACACACCGTAGCATAATTATTTGAGTTAATTTGAATATCAGAGTAAGCGGGATAAACAGTAACAAAAAAATTGACCTGCCAGCTACAGTTCTCAACAACCTGGGCTAAAGTATCACCATACAAGATGATCATCCGCTCGCCAGAAGAACTCGTGTGGACAACAAGTTTTTTAGCATAAGTGTACTTAAGATTTTTAGTTGAAATGACTATAGGCAATAAGGCGCGGCATATCACCGCCGGATCCTTAGAGTTTATTTTTAAATCTCCATATTGAGGATATACCGTCACATAATAGCCCTGCAGCCCGACAAATTTTTGACAATTTTCTAAGGCTTCTGCAACGCTTCTACCTTGAATCAAGATGATTTTTTCACCCTGAGTGGTATGAACTAATACGCGAGCGTCTACTACCAACACATTGGGCTTGCTTAAATACTGTTTGCTCACCCAACCACATAGGCCATCTTTTTTTGCTTCAACGAGCGCCCATGTTTTATCATAATTCTCGTTATGAACTAAAACAGTTTCACCCGCGGCTAACACCCTAATTAAGGCTTCGCTCAAACCAGGGTAGTTCCGAAGATTTAAACCAACACCAGCCACGATCATTTCCTCCGTGTTACTTGATGAGCATTCATTGGATAGCACAACGTCTGCACATGGATCGAACGTTTCATCATTAAGGGCATTCTTCCCCGTTAGATCTCCCTCTGGTTTTGTGAAATAAAATGATCCTTTCAGTAACGTTGGATTACTTCTACATATGACGTATGCTTCATTAGGACTCCCAGGTAGGGGAATAATCTTATAAATCTCACTCGAATATCTTTTTACATGAGCCTCCTCATCTTGCTGCATAGACCCACAGCCAACAATCAAAATTAATGATAGCCAGAGCATCATTTTTAAAAAATCCATAGTTCACTCCATTATTAAGGTTTACTTTAGCCCGATGCGCTCTTGGAAAATTAAGGGCAATCTTCTGAGGAACGCCGTTTAATGGCGCAAATTCATGCTCCAAGTCATTTTCAGCAAGAAACATCGTCGCAGGCTAAATATGCGCGGAAGGAGAGTTTCCTACCTACGCTTGTCAGACGCATCCCTGACGCTTTTTACGTCAGAAACTGACTATTTTTCTATTACTTTGGTGGTGCTGGGAAATTGACTACAGAAATTTTCTAGGCTACTCCACTGATTCTCATAACTGAAAATCCAATTTCCTATTAGTCCACCACCAGGAGGCGCTGAGAGGCAATATTTTTGTGTATAAAATCTCAGTTTACCACCGCAAACATCACCTAATTTGCCACTGTCCAGGTCATAAAACGGACTACCTCCGCGGTCTAAACAAAAATAAACAAATTTTATGGCTGCTTCATCTGTCTTATATCCACCAGACCTGTGTTCTATGCAAAAATTTTGTTCAAGCACGCACCCTATTCCAAAGACTCGTTTGTTATTTTTAATTATGTCAGGAATTGGTCGCTCAATGACAGGATCTTGGACAAATATTTCAAGCTCATAAACACCATTTGCTGTTTTTGGCACTTTATAAAACGTCAGCATTCTGCCATTTTTGCGGAGACATTCCTGCTTATTGTCGGGAGCATAAAAATTAAATACGTCGTTTATAGTACATAGCTGCCTACTTTGTTGGTGATCTAACTCAGTCGTTATCTTGAGATCATGATTATCGCAATCAGAAATACTAAGATACTCTGCAGAACCTACATTTAGTTCGTTTTTCCTTTCATCACTCAAAACCCACCAACCGCTACTATGAAAGGGATTGCTGTCAGAAAGTGCCTTGGCAACACATATCCGGCGGTTAGAATAATTCTTAATGATAACATCAGAATTTATAGCGGAGCTAACTTTCCCTGAGGTCCAGTACATATCATAGGTATATTGGGGATCGCACGCATAACCCACACCGCTAGCGTCCTGCCATTCTAAAGTTCCATTAGAGCCATAAACACAGATATGCCAGGGATTACCCGCCATCACGCGGCTTTGAACGCAGCCTAAATAGGGAACATTCATCCCCCCTAAGGACTGGCTTTTACAATAATCTTCCGCATATCCCTCAAGCCCCACAATAAAAAATAAAATCGATATGAGCGCAAAATAAGTGTTCTTACTTATGTTGCCTAGAAATTTTTTCTTAAATTCGTTAAACATGATTTTCACCTCATAATTAAATTAAAAAGTGCCAGCCCTTTAAATATGGAGGAGCAATATCATAATTCGTGATCAATTGGTTTTAAAAAAAGGCGGAAGCAATTATTTCTGTTTCATAAAAATTTGAAACAGATAATTTGAAAAAATTGAATAAGTGCAATTTAAATCATTGGAATTTAGGCTAATAAATTACTGTGGAAAAAATGAGGTGGCTACTCGGAGGAGATCCTTCCGCGCTCTGCTCGTCAGGACAAGGCGTTGACGCTTTCGCGCCAGCGCCTAGTTAAGGCTCCAACAAGCAGGCTTTTCGACCTCTTTACCTATCATTCCAAGGAGCAACTCTCCCGATGGATTTGAAACCATTTGGACTTGAAGCGCAAAGCTTAAGATGGGCTCATCTATCAAGGAGATAAGACCAGAATGGGTAAAATAGTGGGCATTCCTGTCACTAAAATTTATTATTGACTGGTAGTTCAGAATTGGGTTTTGTTTAAAGCTTATACTTTCATACGGAAAACTTATAAGCTGCCTTACCGGAACATGGGCAGAAGAAAATTTTATAAACCTGAATATCCATATCGGTTCGTGAAGATTAAAAGGATTGGTGCCCAATTCAACAAAAAAATCCATATCATTAGTATGGCAATAGGCTTTCCTTTTGCTCGATTCCTTTAGGGGAGAAAACGGCTGCAGATACTGACATATTTGACCTTCAGCAAAAGCGCAATTAGTGAGTATGCGGATACTTCCGCTATAGTTTTTATTGTTGTCAAAAAATTTGGCCCTAAAATACTTGTAGAGTGTTTCATGCACTATTAAAACTGCCTTATCTAAAAGCTCAAGGCGATTAAAAAAATCATGATTGATCGCCAAAGCTTGTACCTGATCAAAATAAACAGCAAGCCCCGTTTCATAACAGTTAGAAGCCGTCAAAAAACTCGTTGAGTTACCTTGATCATCAACACCGTCTTTTCGGCCTATACTATCCCAAAAAACAAATGACGCGGGTATTTGATCAATTAAATGAGCAGAAAATTTCATTAAATCATCGAGATCACGATTAAAGTCAATTTGAGTTGCTAAATTGAGTATGGCTAGGTGTACCATGTCTTTGAGTTTTTTATTCTCCAAATTTATCGGGTGAAATTCGCCAAAATTAAGGCGGTTTTTTATCTCCCACATATCATAGGTCATGTAATTTGTGCTGCCATTTTGGGTGCAGACTACCCCGTCTCCCCCATTACCAGTCTCATGCCCCCCACCCGCATACTCAGCCCAAGAATTTTCAAAAGTTACATCAAAAAGATTACTCGGTATCTCCGCCCAATAATTGTCATAAAAATCGGCAAATACTTGCTCATAGAGCTTATAGGAATCTTCATTCAGAACGGGGTAAGCATCTAAAAAAGCATCATAGCCCTGTTTTCCTTCAAGCCAGCTATTTTGTAGTTCCAGACTTGCCGCCCATTTCGCCGCGAGAATTTGTTCCTGGGTCAATGGGGAACTTGGTTCAGGGGTGACTTCATTATTTTTAGGCTGATCCTCAGTCATTGAGAGCATAGAAAAATCATAATTGATTTGCTGAGAATATATAGGTTGGCTAAGGCCCAAAGCCAGGGACAGATTTATTAATGGAATCAGCTTTTCAAACATGAATTTAGCCTTATAAATGCCTAGGGTTTTACATTTGAAGTATCAAAAATTTCAAAACACAATGAAAAATAAATGGAGCTGTTGAGAATGTACCTATTTACCGTGATCCATACACAAATATGCCGTAAATGTCAAGAATTATAACCTAGCGCGCTGGAGTTTTTAGATCCCGACGGCAAACCAAAAACTCCTATAAAGAATTGTTATATTTATATATTATGACTATAGATCAATTAGCACCTATTAAAAGCATGTTGGCGGAATAGAATGCACTCATTCCTTAAAATTGGATTTGGGGAGTTGTTTCATGGATACAAATGGGACTGATAACTGGAATACCTCTCGATTTTTAAATCATATCCTAAAGGAGCGGAAGACCAAAAATCCCGGCTATTCCTTAAGAGCATTAGCCAGGGATTTGCAGCTTTCGGTGACAAGCCTATCTCTTATCATCAACGGCAAAAGAGCCCCAAGTTTAAAGTTTTTAAAAAATCTTCAGAAAAATATTTCTATTTCACCGCTCATTTATGATCAATTAGAACAAGAATGCTCAGAGCCTTACACCGAGTTAGATTTAAAGGTGATCGAAAGTATTCAAGATTGGTATTTTTTCGCCATCTTGAGCTTGATGGAAATCCCTAAGTTTCAGTCTTCACCAAAATGGATTGGCGAAAGACTTAATATCAAGCCCAAACAAGCAGAAAATGCCCTCAAAATCCTCGCTGAACTAGGGTTCATAAAAAATGAATCAGGTAAGTACGTATTAAAGGATGCCGCTAATTACCGTACCCCAAGTAACATTCCTGCTCGTTCAATCAGAAAAAGTCATTTACAAGGACTTGATCTGGCAAAAAAATCACTTGAAGAAATACCTGTTAAATACCGGCATTTTTCCGCAAGCACGCTTGCCATCAAGAAAGATAAAGTCCAGGAGGTGCATGATAAAATTTTTAAATTCCGGCGGTCACTCGGTGTCTATTTGGACTCAGGACAGGATAATGACGCCGTATATAGGCTCAGTGTGCAGCTTTTTCCCCTAAGCAAATTATAAACAGTCGCACGCACAAATTTGCTAAATCGCCCTCGACCAAAATTATCTAAATTTTTCTGCCTCACTCCGCGCTTCTTGATCAACAAGTTCATTTTCAGGGTGCCCGGAATGCCCTTTGACCCAAGTAAAAGATACCTTATGTAGCGACATAAGCTCATCTAGGGCAAGCCACAAATCCTGATTGGCCACAGGTTTTTTCTGAGCCGTTTGCCAACCGTTTTTTTTCCACTTGATAATCCAGCCATCCGTAAATGCTTTTGCCATATACTGGCTATCACTACAAATGATGAGACTTGACGCTCTTTTTAATTTCTTTAATCCTTCTATAACAGCAAGAAGCTCCATACGATTATTAGTCGTATTTTTTTCTCCGCCTTTAATGAGCATTTCCTTAGAACCATAACGAAGTAATGCCGCCCATCCACCAGGACCGGGGTTGCCTAAACAAGAACCGTCTGTGTAAAGATAAACAGGTTGAGTCAATTGTAGTTTCCACCTTTAAAAATTTTTAGTTTTGACCCGCAATCGTATCAAGTGTATTTTAAGGTGTCACCAAATTTTTTATTCTTACAAGTTGAGGTCATAAAAACCTATGTCGCTCCCGTCTCTTTCATCGCTGTCATCAATTTTAATTCGCCAGAAACGAGAGCTCGGTGAATTATTTGGTTTTGAAACCCGCAACCGCTACGAGATACTACGCCCCACTGGCGGACTTTTGGGCTATTGTGCCGAACAGCAAAAAGGGGTTTTAGGCTTCATTTTGCGGCAGCTCCTGGGCCATTGGCGGAGTTTTACGCTCTATATTTTTAATAGCGACCGCCAAATTATATTTCGCGCCGATCACCCTTTCCGTTTTTATTTCAGTGAAATCAAAGTTTATAGCGAAAAAACGCAGGAGTACATGGGATGCATAAAGAGACGGTTTCATATTTTTCATACCCGCTTTGATATTTTAGATAAAACGGGACAGCTACTATTTCAAGTTAAGAGACCCCTCTGGCGATTTTGGCGGTTTAACGTCTATAATAATAGCGAAGAATGCGCGCGTATTGAGAAAAAATGGTCCGGTGTTTTATATGAAACATTTACTGATAAAGATAATTTTGCTATCAATTTTTTAGCTCCCCAGTTAAATGATCATCAAAAATGGCTGCTCGTCCTTGCGGGTGTTTTTGTCGATCTTATGTATTTTGAGCGTAAAGCAGGTCGGTAGAAAATTTTTTTGCCATAACTCATTTTTTAAAATAAAGGTAACGGCTGCCCCTCGCAGCACAATACTTTTTTTTGGTCTACTTACCTAACGCCTACGTTCAAGACCAAACCCAATTTCGGTGCATTTTTAAGATATACTTCTCAGATATATTTGTATGTATCTATAATTTTAGCTCTTTATATTTCGCTCTCCCATTTAAGAATTACAGCAAAATTGCCGATAAGCCCCGTTGTTTCTCGTTACATTTAATTGAGATCGAATGCGCAGCTCGTAAGGCAACATTTCAAAGTTGTGTAAAAAAAATTTTATGAACGCAGGAACACTAAAGTACAGCAAATATTTTTAGTCAATGAGCCCCAAAAAAGGTAATTGTATGTTTTTTTTTAGCACCCGATCACATACGCGAGTAAGTAGACTCATACTTTATATCCTTATGGTGATTTTTATTTTTTCAGGCTGCCGCGAGCTGGTAAAAACTTCTAAACAAGCTTATATCATTGATGAAAACGATATATCTTATCATCATGATGATGCCACTGAAAAAAAAATAAACTTCGACTTTAAAAAAATCCGCTTGTCATCAGTGCTATTAGTCGTAAAAATTGGCGGTGATTTAAAAACCTGCTCTGGAACCGTGATTAACGGCGATTTGGATGAAAAATATGTGCTGTCAAATGCACATTGCTTCTACAAGGATTCGTCAAATTTGTTTGCCTTAACAACATCGCAAATCAATGAACTGTGCCAAGATCTCCAAGTATTTATATTTATGGGAGATGATAATCTTGATGATTTAACTAACAAGCGAGGAAAATGTATTAGTGGAAGCTTACATCTGAGCACGCTACTAGACCTTTCCGTTTTCCGTGTAGAATTACCTTCAGACATCTCTGATATTGGCTTAAGTTTAGGTGAGGATAAACTTCAGGGCACGGTCATGATCAGCCATTTTCCAAGTTACAGTGGTGGTGAAAAAATATCCATGAAGATATTTAATATGGATTTAGAACTCCCTAAACAAGCTTTTACCTTTAAAAACTGCGCAATTTCTGGTCTTTTTGCCGAAAACCTAGTCAAATCAGACCATGTGCTTGGTTATAGCATAGGGCACAGCTGTGATCTTGAAAGTGGATCGAGTGGGTCCGGACTCATTTCTTATGATGGCACAATGGCGGGCGTCAATTGGGGTGGCGTAGAATTGACACGAAATGACTCTAAAACTTATGTTAATGGCGCGATCAGACCCAGTGTGGCAAAAGAATTTATGACATCTAGTTTTTCTGACGATAATAACGGACCTCATTTAACAGAAGTGGAACCGCAGATCATGTTTGTTAAAGCTGATAAAAATATTACTGTAAAGAAAAAAAATACCGGATATGGCGCTGTCAGAAATGGTTGCGGTGTGGTGAACGCGGTTAAAAAAGATAAGGTAAAATCCGTTACTACTGAATCATTTTTAGATCAATAGCTACCAGCTGCCTTAAAAATTGTTTATCATTAGAAAGTTAATTATTTTAAATTCACAAGGAATCAGTCAAACGATGGCAATCATCTTTGTTTATACCACAATTGATACGGTCAAAAATGCCGAAAAAATAGCTGACTTTCTCTTGCAGAGCAAATACGCTGCCTGCGTTAATTGGGGACAAGCCCTAACCTCAATGTATTGGTGGGAGGGTAAGTTAGAAAAATCCAGTGAAATCCCCCTAATTGTTAAAACGCTCGACCACCTCGAATCCTTGGTTTATGAAGCAATTAGAGAAAATCATCCTTATGCGACGCCCTGCCTTGTAAGTTTTAAGGCCGCTGGATCGGATACTCGCTATTTGGCTTGGCTTGAAAAAGTTCTAACTTAAAAAAAATAGGAAATATTTCCCATTAGAGGGGGAGAACAGATATGTCGCCGCTTACGCTTTTTGCACTAAGACGAAGAGGGCTAACGGTATCATTTTTAATCCCAATATCTTCACCGCCACTTACTGTTTTGGTGTCAATTTGAGCCGAATATGCCCCAGGAAGTTTTACCATAATATTGCCGCTAACGGTTTTAAAGTCAATTTTTGACGGAACAGAGCCAGGGTTTTCTAAAATACTAAAAGACATATCGCCACTAATATTTTTGACAAAAACATTGTCGCTACTTTGTTTTGCCGTAATGGTAATATCACCACTTGTTGACGTAATTTCACTTTTTAGAGCATTGGTGGCAATTTTAACATCCCCCGAAACCGTTTTAATAAGTTTGCTCGTTAAATTAGAACATAGTATAGAAACTGACCCGCTAACCGTTTGAATAGTATCAGCATCTTCTACAGCAAATGAACTGATATTAATGTCTCCACTCACGGATATGAGTTGGGCAATATTTTGAATGCGATTTAGTGTAATTGAACCCGATACGGTGTTTGCACTAAAAATAACATGCTGAGGTGCTGATACAAAAAGAGTGCCATTACAGTCATCGGCATTAAAAGAGAATATTTTTTTGTACCAGGGAACATTTTGTGATTTGTCCGTTATGGAAAGCTTAACCGATCCGTCGCTCAAATTTTCTGAAAGCTCGCAATTTGCTTTTCCCACAAACTTTATGGAAATAATATTAGCTTCTTTTTCGTCCGTGGTAATGCTGCCTTCAATATTGACTTGAGTTGACCTAATGTCAAAGTGCGAATTTTGACTTATAGGGTAAGACTTATTGAATTCAGTATTTTGAGCATTTAAAAGGACAGGAAATAGTAGGGTAGTCAAACTAAGGGATTTGCAGCAAAAGTTTTGATAGTTCATGAGCATGGTTCGCCTAATCATTGAAGTATACTGTACTTATTAGGTGCTGACCCCGCGCCAACATCTCAATATTTGTTCTCGCACCTAGCTTTAGCATCCTAAGCACTGATTATCAAGATTTAATTTACGGTGGCAAAACCATTTTGCCCAAAATCTGCCCTAACGTCCTGTCAAATAGGTGGCTTGACGCGATTTCCCAAAAAGGGTGATTCGCGGTATAATGGTAAATAAAATCAGAAGATAACCGCATGAGGGGCCTTGTATGCTAGCGATATACCCTGAATTACTGCAACTGGCGGCTGAAAAAGACATCGAAACTCTTGCCATCCGAGCGCGTAAATATTTTTGTCACGAGGAAGAGGCGACGAAACCACAGCTTGACTTGCTCCACCTCAGCCAAAACATTGGCATAGCCCTCAAAAGTAGCAATCATAGTTTTTTTGCTACCCTGGTCTGTGTTGATAAACTTGGCGAATTTAAAGTTAGCGGCTTAATTAACGAAGCATTTACCCCAACAGATCAGCGCTTCCTACTTGCTCATATTATAGGGCACTTATTCTTACACATTATACCCAAGATCGCCAAAAGTGAAATTGATGGCAGTATTGGCTTTCAAGAATCATCTTGTCCCTTAAAGCTCGCCCTGAGTGAAGCCGCCCATGACATCCAAGAACAGGAAGCCACTGATTTTGCCTTGGCTTTGCTGATGCCTAAGGGGATGTTTTTAAGAGCTCAAAACAAATTGCGTCAGGTGAGAAATGTCGCAAATTTCTTTGGACTACATCCTCACGCGGTGGAACTCCGCCACGCCCGGCTTGAACGAGGTAAAGGAATTATCCCAAATAGCTTCATCATGGCGGAAAAGCTGGTTGAAGAAGAAAAATCCCTTAAGCGCCAGGGAGCTGAAATTAAAACTGTTCAGAAGAAAAATATTGGCAAACCCCTTAGCGTTGATAGCATCAAAGAAGAGCCTAGGGCGAAACCTTTAAAAAACCGAGGCACTATTCCACCCCAACCGCCGACTAATGATGTCAGAGCCTCCCTAAAAAAGTCGCCATTACCATCTTCCATTTCTCATCTTAAGGGTATGGAAAAGATTAGAACCATCGCCAAAATGATCGAGGAACAAAAGCAAAATAAGGAAGAATAAAGAGAAAGTCAGGAATAACACCTTGAGGAATTTTTTTCTGAGTATTTAATTTAAAGGAGCAACAAGTATCTCTTCATAAAAGTAAAGTGGTCAAAACTGAAAAATTACCAATTTGAAGCGCTGAGATTTTCTGGTCAGTGTTTAGTTTTATACTAAAATCTTATGGACTCACATAAAAATCAAGAGCTGAGAATCAATTCGTCTTTCTGTGTGAAATCCAATTTCAGAGTTATTATTTTGTATTCATTTCACAATTTTAAAAATTGTCTTTCTGATAATCACCTATTTTTTATTTCATCAATTCAGGATACTAAATTTCGTTAACCGCATCTCTATTTTTAAAGTCTTAAGTAGCTACCTTTTTTTCCCGAAGAGATGAGTGGACTTCAATTTTATAGAAAATCGTTTGGAGTGACCTAAAATGGCTATAGATGAATTATATGATACTTATTTACAGGCATTAAAAAGTGGTAACCGAGTGCATTGCACTCAAATCGTACAGTCTCTTTTAGAAGACAATATGCCGATCCCAGATTTGTACCAAAATTTCTTTCAACGCGGCATGTACGACATCGGGGTTTTGTGGGAGAAAAACCAAGTTTCTGTTGCCGTTGAACACATTGCAACAGCCATAACTGAAGGGCTTATGGCCCAGGTGTATCCTAAACTCTTTGATTACCCTAAAAATGGCCATACCGTGGTTGTTGCATGTATTTCCCAAGAATTTCATCAAATTGGCGCAAAAATGGTTGCAGATATTTGTGAATTGGAAGGCTGGGATAGTTTTTTTGTCGGCGCTAATACCCCTAACGACCACCTCCTTTCTCTTATTGGCGAAAAATCACCAGAATTAATCGCCCTATCTGTGAGTCTAAGTATTTCTATGCCAAATCTTATTAATGTTCTAACAGAAATTTCGGCGGCCTTCCCAATGATTCCGATAATAGTGGGAGGGCAAGGTGTTATTGAGACAGATGACAAGGGGATTTTAGTCTTTTCTCAAGTAAGTATTCTTAAAACGATAACTCAGTTACAAAATCATTTGAAAACTATTGGGGAAATAGCCGCATGAAAAGATTTGTTTGGAATGAAAACCTCTTTAGATCCATAAGCCAAAATCTTTCGTCACTTATAATGATCGTAGATCAGGGACACAGGATTATTTACTCAAATCAAATAGCTGTTGACGTATTTGGGGGAAACTTAATTGGCTTATTACTTAATGATGTCTTAACGGGGGGTATGTCCCATTTAATGTTGAAATTCATTTAACAACTCCCCGCCAAATTATGCAACTTTCTTTTCTTCTTTCCTAACGACAGAATCTTTGTTTCTCAACGCATCAACCAATATAGGCATATGTT
>JAUILP010000104.1 GCA_030432875.1 Oligoflexia bacterium
GCCATAATTAATGACGTCCCTATCACTTTGGCAACACTTAAAATCATCAGCACGTATCTCATCGATATTTTTGCCCAACATGAAACGAATCGCCTTTTAGACCCTTCCAGCCACCTAGATTATATCGACGAATTTCTCGATGACAATCAAACCGCTCAAAAAGTCAGACAACTTTTTGCCGATAGCCATGCAAAGTTAGAAGAATTGCAAAGCCTTGCCGAACAAATCCATACAGCAAAACGCGGGCAGGATTATTTAGAATTCCGTTTACAAGAGCTAGAAAAACTTGATCCCAGTATAGATGATTTTCATGAGCTCAAAGACAAATTAGAAAAGCACCGCCACCGAGAAAAAACGTCAAGCTTACTTCAGCATGTCCAAGCTTTGATTAGCTCCGAAAATCCCGATGCCTTGAATTCTAGGCATCTTCGCCGGGCCAGCCAAATGCTTATTGGCAAAGAAAATACCAACAAATTACTGGAAGAAATCTCACAGCACCTAATACTTGCTTCTGAACACTTAGAAGAAGCTCTATTTAAGATAGAACAAGAACTTACCCAAGATGACGATCAAGAAAACTCACTGGAGAACATGGAAGCGCGTTTTTCAGAGTATAAAGCCTTAATGCGTAAACATCAGTTTAAAGATATCGAAGAACTCGTTAATGAGAAAACACGTTTATCGGAAGAATTACAGCTCATCGCCTCGGGAAAGGAACTCTTTACCAAGTTAGTTGAACAAGGTGAAAAAATTAGCCGATCGCTCAAAATCGCGGCAGATTTTTTGAGTACCGCACGCCTAAAAGCCGCAGAAAAAATAAGCGATAAAGTTTCTCGCGAACTTGGCGACTTAGAGATGAAGGGCGCTTTTTTATCCGTTGAATTTTCACCAATTATGCGCCGCATCAGCGAATTAAATTTTGATGGTTTTGACGAAGCCACCCGGCGGGCCTGGCACTCATGGAAACAAATTCTAGAGTCCACTTCAGAATCGGGCAAAGAGAAAGCCCAATTTCTTTTATCCTCCAACCCAGGTGAACCCCTTTATCCCTTACAAAAAATTGCCTCAGGCGGCGAAATGGCCCGTATTATGCTTGCCATCAAAAAAGTCCTGACAAGCGGTGCCTCTAGTTGCGTTTTGGTTTTTGATGAAATTGACACCGGCATATCAGGAAAAGTCGCCACCGTCGTAGGACAAAAACTCAAGGAACTCTCACAGTCTTTTCAAATTATCTGTATTTCTCACCTGCCCCAGGTAGCTGTTTGGGCTGATCAACACCTGCTGGCTCAAAAAAAGACCCACAAGCAGCGCCTAATTACGCAAATAACCCTACTCGATGCTCGAGATAGAGAGCAGGAAATCGCGCGTTTATTGTCCGGCGCTGACGTTACAAATCCTAGCTTAGCCAATGCCCGCGAACTTTTAAAAATGTCTAAAATTTCATCTGCATCCACCATAAAAACACCAAAGCAGAAGGCGTAACTTCTCAAAAAGTGCGGGGAAGCAAAGCAAATCGAGGACCGCTGCACAGTTTATCTTAGGTTAATGAACAGCGAAGCATAGGAGGTAACGCTGCTGACCCACGATTTTTGCGAAATTAGCAGAAATCTTTATGAGTTTTTCATAAGATTTAGACATATTTCCTTCGAAGTTTGTGTAATATAACCAACGAGAGATTCTCATCTAAAAACTTGGACTATAAAGATACCTGTTAGGTAGATGTGTGAAAAGTAACCCCAAAGCTACCCAAATAGAAATATTAAATTTTTCCTCAAGGCAAATGCGCGCTTTTCATATGTCCTGGCTTGCCTTTTTTCTTTGTTTTTTCGCCTGGTTTGGCATTGCCCCCCTCATGGCTGTTATCCGCGACGAACTAAACCTCACAAAGGAACAAGTTGGCAATACGATTATTGCTTCCGTCACCATAACTATTATCGCACGGCTTGTCGTAGGATGGTTATGCGACAAAATTGGCCCGCGACTAGCTTACACCTGGCTCCTTCTGCTTGGATCACTCCCGGTTATGGGCATTGGTTTTGCTGAGAGCTACACATCATTTTTGCTGTTCCGTCTCGCTATAGGGGCTATAGGGGCTTCATTTGTGATCACCCAGTATCACACCTCTGTCATGTTTGCCCCTAACTGTGTCGGTACCGCCAATGCCACGACCGCAGGGTGGGGAAATCTTGGCGGAGGCGTAACCCAGATGATCATGCCGCTTATTTTTGCGGGCTTTGTGGGACTTGGTTATAGCAGTTTTACCAGCTGGCGTTTATCCATGGTTCTGGCTGGTGCCCTCTGTTTTGTCGCTGGTATCGCCTACTTTTTTTTAACAACTGATTACCCGGGCGGCAACCGCAAAGACCTGATCGCCTTTGGAGAGCTTCCTCGTGATCTTAACGAACAAAAAAACAGTCTGCTTTTAGCAGCAAAAGATCATCGTGTCTGGGCATTATTTATAATTTATGGCGCTTGCTTTGGTGTTGAATTAACGATTAACAATATCGCTGCACTCTATTTTAAAGACTTTTTTGATGTGGGCCTTAAAACGGCTGGTTTGATCGCAGGATTATTTGGTTTGATGAATATTTTCGCGCGCACTTTAGGCGGAGCCATCGGTGACCGTATGGGATTTCAGTTTGGCCTTAAAGGAAGAGCTCGTTGGCTCTTTTGGGCTGTCTTTATTGAAGGCTTTGCTCTCCTGGCATTTTCCAGGCTAACCGTGCTCCCCGTTGCCATTGGTGTGCTCATTTTTTTTAGTCTATTCGTTCAGATGTCAGAAGGGGCCACGTATTCGGTCGTGCCCTTTATCAATAAAAAAGCCATGGGATCTGTTGCGGGCATTATTGGCGCTGGTGGAAATATGGGTGCCGTTGGCGCTGCTTTACTTTTTCGTTCGGAGTCCCTCTGGTGGAACGATGCCTTAACTATTCTCGGCTTCCTTGTCGTTAGCTTATCGTTCTTTGCTTATTTTGTTACTTTTTCTGAAGAGGAGGAAAAAATCGCAAAAAATGAATATAATTTGGCTATAGAAAATCAGGCGCGTGCCAATAAATCGACAAAACCATTTTTGCCTTTAGCTAATTTTTCAAAGGTAAATCCTATGGATATTCTGCGCATTTTTATCGGATGCGCCATCATCGCCAAAGGTATTTACTTTATCCTCCACATGCAGATGATTGAACAATTTACAGAAATAATTGGGCCTTTTGAAAATATCAGTGCTTGGCTGGTGGTTCTTGCGCATACGGGAGGAGGCCTATGCTTAGTTCTTGGCTTTTTTACCCGCCCAGCTGCACTCATCAATGCCCTTATTTTAGCGGGAGCCATATTATTTATCCATGTTAAAGATGGCCTTTTTACGCAAAACCAAAGCCTCGAGCTATCTATGCTCACCTTAGTGAGTTTATGCCTCATCTTCTGGCATGGCTCTGGTCATTTTTCTTTTGATGCCTATTTTCAGCATAAAAAAAGGTCTTAAATTTTATGACCTCCCAAAATTTTCCCCATATATTTATTTTCCTTTGGGCTTTTTTTCTTTTTGGCGGTTTTTTATTTGGTGGCTTCATCAGGCAGTGGCAATGGAGCGGCGTTGAAAGATGGATGCCGCGTTGGGCGAGAATGTCATCTTCATTGGCGCTAGTATTGGTGGCCTGGAGTTTGTTTTATCTCACTAAAGGAGATGGACATGCCGACATTTATTCCTTTTGGATTACCCTGGGCATAAGTTTTGGCTTAATCGGAGACCTTGCTCTCGCCCATTTATTGCCGGGAGTGAAAGAAAAAAATAGCACAGCTTCTGGCCTAGGGGCCTTTGGCATTGGGCATTTGTGCTATATATCTGCGATGTACTTGGTTATCAGCGAACCATTCTTTCATGTACAGTTTAAATTTTTGCCGTTATTTTTTTGGTTACTGGCGGGGGGAATTTATTGGTACTTTGTGGTTTTTTTAAACCAAAAAAGACGCACCTTGCACTGGCTTACTTTACCTTATTGCCTTCTTCTCTCCGGCACAACCGGATTAGCCTTTGGACTCGCTTTCCAAAATGATGCTTTTGTTTTTTTAGCTGTTGGGGCAACCCTCTTTTTGCTGAGCGACTTTATCCTTGCCTGGAAAATATTCCATGATACTCCTATCCCCTTAATTCATGACTGGGTTTGGCTGACCTATGGCCCAGGGCAAATGTTGATAGTGCTTAGTATAAACGGTGTAATTGCATTATCTTAACGATTTTAGTAGAGATACAGAGCTTGCTCCCGCCTCATCCTTCTTTGGCATGAACTTTGAGAGCGGTAGGCCTGATTATAGATATATATTTCCACGTAAAGCCTTAACAAAAGATGAATTAGGTTTGGCAATCTGCAAAGCCATGCCATGATGGCAAACACCTCTATTCCACAACGTATAGCGAGCAAACCCTTTGAATATTCTTAAGGTAAAGGCTATGAAAAACACAAAAATAAATACTTAACTCCTTCAGCACAAAAAAATAACTACGGTTCATATGCTTACTACACCATAGGCCCCCTTGTCTCTATTAAGGCCTTGATGTCAAAAGTTAATCTCTACCATTTTATTTTTGCTTGAAATTTCCGTGCTGTCGCTCAATTGAGCTAAATAATTATAGGTTTAGCTAGGGAGGATTATTTCCGTTAATAGTCGGCCTCATTTTTCCTTGATTAGATGAAATCTTGAGTTTTTTAACTTATAATTTAAAGAAACAAATAAATTGGCAAAGGAGAATTATGAATTTCATCAAGGCTTTAGTATTTTTTTGCCTAATTCATTGTCAGCCTGAAAAAAACAATAACGATGCCACAGTTAAAGCCGGGGCTGAATTATCAGATTCAGCTAAAAACCTTGTTGAAGTCGCTGGTGCGATGATTAGAAAAAATCAACACGCTTCTTGGCTACTCACTTTAGCAGAAAATTATGGGGTACAAGTAGCCTTTGCCAATGCAACATCCAGCCAGATTCTTGCTGAAGCACAGATGCTAATACAAAAAGAGGGAACTGCTGAAAAAGCTTTAAATTACATAAATTCTGCAGAAACCATAGATTTGCCTATTTGGGGCAAAATCGTTGATTTAGCGGTACTAGCGGATACTGAAACTCCGAATATCGGACAATTTCTCGACGATATTGAAGCAATTGAATGGACAACTATTGATGCCGCTGTTGGTCACAGCGTTAAATTGGATCTTGATGATGGGTATGTTCCTCTTCAGAATGTATTGTTATCCCCTAAATTAGAAAAAGGCTATCTGAGCCCTAAGATAGTTTTTAGTGACGGCCTAGCCCATACGGAAACTGGCAACATAACAGTTCAAGCTCTTGAAGATTTAGCTGCTAATAAAATCACCTTTGTGCCGGGACTTGAAAGTAGAGCTGCTAATAACAAGAATTTTTTAGCTGCCATAAATGGCTATATTACCTGCTTAAAAATTGGCATCGATTGCCTCGAGCAAGCAAAGTCATTTGTAAATAGCGATATATTCACGAACTGGGAAAGATTAGACAAAAGTTCTTGGAATTCCAGCATAGTGGAAAATTATAGGTTATATCTTGTAGATAATCCCCTGACGCAAAGGGGAATGCCTGAAAGTGATCTCATGAAATTAAAGAATTTCATCCAATCATTCACCTCACGTCCAGACGCCACTGGAAAATTACAGAGTGTTATCTACCAATCGACACTCGATAGCCATGAGGTCCTACATTCAACCGATGAAGGCTTGCTAGAGTTAACGAATTTACTCGAAGCTTCGATTAAACATGCCAATGATATTGCTGAAGAAGCCTCGAAAAGAACTAGGCTAGGTCGAGTTGGTGTTCAGATTGATAGCCATGAAATTGAGCAGATTTTTGGAGTTTGGCAGGCAGCCCTAGATTTATCAAGAGCAGAACATGCACAGCTATTTTCTAGAGTAAAAGATTTTCCGTGGACAAATATTGATGGCTTTGGTTACAAATTACCAATGCTTGACCGAATATTTTTGGAAAACCCTAGGGCGTTTTTTGATGGCATAAACTCCAGTGAGGCCGCCGTTCGGGAAAGTGCCATGAAAATACTCACTGACTCGTGCGAAAAAATGAATTCCCAAAAATTACTCCATCATATCTCGCGTGAAATTTTGCAAGACTTGCATCTTTTAGAAGCATTAAAACCATTGGGGAACTTAGATATTCATAAAGCACTCGTCTCTATGATACATGATAACGAAACGGCGGTAAGAGTCTTCGACATTCTTGACAACTATTGGAAGGTAAATATATCCAAGCTAGTGGATTCGCAGGCTCGTGGCGCTTTATCTATATCATCGGAAGGAAGAGAACATATTTATCAACTCGGTATTCAGGACCCGTATTCGATGCGCATAATAGAATCCTCCTACCCGGATGCCTATTATGCTATTGTTAAAGATGCGACTAGACCGGGAATGAGTCGGAGTCGTATAATAGAAATAGCTGATTCCTTTGATTTTTACGATGACCCCAAAGCCCAAAACATAATAATGGAGTGGTGGCGTTCTGCAACGGCTGAAGAACAAATAAATCAAAGCTATCATTTTGCCAAAATCTTAGATGCAGATATTGAAGGATTTAAGGCCCGTGTCTTACCAGAGCTACCAGACATTAGCAAGTTCTACGGATTATTTGATTCAGGAGCGATTACTCTCAATACTAAGGGCGAAATAGTCAGCAGTAAATTCCCCACCATAGCCGAATCCTTAGAAAAAGCTCGCAAAATCAGGCTATTTAGCTCACCAAACACTCTCTTGGATATGCCAGCCCAAGATTTTGCGGACATTGCGAGCAAGGTAGGAGAATTGACTCAAGATGATTTGCTAAGGTTAGAGACGCTCGTTTACAGTAATAACTTCGGTGATGATATTCCTTTCCGAAAATTCGGAGTTTTTTCAGCGACTAACCAGAGCTTTGGTGTCGAAGATCAACTGTCAACAATGGAAAATATTTATAGATACGTTTGGAGGAATCAACCTGACCTACAAACGCAGTTTAGTAACGCTGATGATTTCATTCGCGCAAGATTTGACTTTTTTCAATGGAAAGCAGACCAAACAATTGACCTAAGTACATTAAAAAATCTCAAATTCAATGGTACTACAGATGATTTCAGGCAACAGATTCAGCTGTTGGAAAATGGGAAGGTTGCCGAAGCCTTTGATGGGATGTTTTCTAGCCTGGAAAAATATAATGATTCTTGGTTTCAAACTCTCACATCCAAAGCGACGAGAAATGAACTTATACAAACAGAAGCAACCATATATCAGGAGTTTCTCAGCGCCTTAGGGCATGCAAAAAAAACCGCAATTTTACCTCAGGATGTCTTAAAAAAGGTAAATTCAGAGGTAGGAGCGGCATATAACTGGAAAAACAAGGCTACATCCCAGCTTATATACTTTGCCAGAATTTTCTGCGCAAACCAAACCGAATTCGATACTTTGGTTAAAGAGGCAACCTCTCTCGATAAAACTCCTTTAGCAATTCATCAGGTAAATAAGGCAAATAGAATTTTCTCACCAATAGATGAAATTGCGAAAGTTCTAGCGAATCGCTCAGATGACATAGCGAAAGCTTTAAAGGAGAGCGGAGGTGAAATGAATGAGAACCTAGTGGATCTGTTAATTCGTGCGTGCAATAAGGTGCCTATTACCAGACTATGAGACCTAAATTAAAATACTAAAAAATTGCTACCCGTTCGTCAATTAATCGTCATAAATAAAAACTCAAAACGAATGGCATTTTGGCCAAAAAAAAGCTGAATCATGTCAAGATGACTTTCAAAGAATCGTCTATGGGTGTTGTGAACGGGAGCATCGCCAAACCGCCTATCTAAATCCAGGTGATTACGGCATTACTTTAACGCTATTAAATGTGAAGAACCTTTACATCCAAATAATACTATAAATTAATTGAACCTTATTAGGTTCTAGATGACATGTGGACATCTGGTCGAAAAAAAACCAAAGCACGTTTGCATGACAACAGCTATGCTTTGGTTTCTATTTTTACTGACAATAATTTAGCTTACTGGGCGCCAGATCTTGAAGAAGAAATCAACTCAAACTGAATATCTGCACAGTTACTCTTGATCGTCTGCATGTTTTCAGTATTATCCTGAGATGTAAACTGAATCAAAAAAGCCCCTAATGTATCATCCTGATTACCCGGCTTGCTCAAACAAACACCTAAATACCCGTGCGTATAGGTCATCCTCTCTAAGGTATTGATGCTAAGTGTTTTTTTAGTCGTTGGATCTTTCCCCATGGAATCACTATAATGATTAAAGGTAGTAAATTTATTTGCCGGTAACGAACTACCTCGACTCAGTATTGCGCGATCAAGGTGTAATTTATTTTGCTGCAATCCTTCTATTGAAGCGTCAGTGCCAACTTGAAGAAACTTTGCTGAGAATAAATCTTTATCTACATCACGATAAATAACATTGTAACGTAAGCCGTCTGTGGAAGGTACGACTTTTTGCATAGTCCAAATTTGCAAATCATGGTCACTTTCCTTTGCACTAGTTGCACAGGTGTTCCAAGATACATCTCTTGAGGCGGAAGTTTGAGCCGAAACATCCGTCAAACATTTACGCTCCCAGTCCCCATCTGGCCGCTGAGTAAGTGTGACAAATCGCAGTTGTACAGTTGAACCATTTTCCTCTAAAGCACTCCAGAGAGGATAAATATCATCAAAAAGTGACAATGGCTTGCTTTTAGGCGTTTCTGTTTGCCCAGCGCAAGCTAAAAAACCACCCAATAAAGCCAGCGTACTTGATAATTTCAGCAAATTTTTCATTTTTTACTCCATACAAATTTTTTATTGATAGCCAAATCAGCCCTTAACCGGGACACTTTTATCACAATTTATAAAAATATTCCGTTAAAATTACATTCTGGCGATTTCTCTGAAATCACCTGCTAAAACCCATACTAGTGACCACAAAAAAACACTCTTAGATGGGGGGGGGATATGCCAGAAGTAAGGCGTAAAGAAAGACCAGCGCCCCTATCTACCGCTAAACGGCCCGCCTTTAAAATCTTGCAAAATTACATTTTTTGTGATAAGGAGACCTGAATTTTACTTTTATCTTGATAACTTTTTTCCAACAAGGAATTTCATTAATGATGATGCGAATTTTACTTTTACGAAAATTTAGATTCCTTATTATTCTTACTTCACTTTTTGCAATTAAGCCCAGTGTGGCCGAAAGCCAAATACTTTCTTGCCAAGGAGACCTGCCCCAGGTAAGCGTGAGTTACCTAAGCAATAAAGACCTAAATTCAGGAATTCGCGTCGGCAATGAATTTTCATAACAATTAAGATAACGAGTTAATGAGATAACGAACAGCGGATTATATTATCATCGTGAACACCTATTACGATATAATAGGTTGGCAAATCCCATAACGATTGCGGGGTGAACTAAAATGAAAGTTTTTTATCAAATCATTTGCCTACTTTGC
>JAUILP010000186.1 GCA_030432875.1 Oligoflexia bacterium
ACTGGATCAGCGTCGAAGCTCAGGTGCCCCTGCTCCTCGGTTATGTTGATTATGAAAAAAAAGAGGCAGCGATCGCAGAATCCTTTCTCCCTACGGGCAACGTCAAACAAGATATGGACCGCATCCGTGCGTTTTATGAGGGGAAAAAGGGGCGGCATCCCGCTGCGGTTATACGTCTTCGCGATGAAGATGCTTAAACATGGTTAAGCGGTCTAAATAATTTCTTATACTGGTTTTTCTCTCACTATGATGTTTTGAACCGGCAATTTGGCGCTGCTTAGCCTTATTTGTCACATGCCTAATTTTCACTTTTCAAATAATAAAGTTTACTAAATAAGTCAATTTTATGGCGAGGCCGTAGCCAGGAAAAGTCCGGCATTACTTGCTATTATCGTCTAAACAACCTCACTATAAAATCAGGGTGAACGGACCACTTATTTTAAACGCTTCGATAACAAAATCCTAAAATCATGTTTTACTTAAAAAATTAATTTATTTTATAAATATTCTATAAAAAACTACAAAAAAGGTTAAAAATGTGGTACATACTGAGCGCAAACTTTTTTTTATAAAGGATAAAGGGATGGGTAAAAAAATTTCTTCAAAACTGTGGCTGGCTGCATTAATCGCTCCTTTTCTATTTGGAGTCGCACAAACATCCTTTGCGACGAGTGAAGTGCAAAGACTCTTTGTCAAAGAATATAGTCAATTTAATATTAGCGGCGGAAAATTAGATACCTGCGCGACGTGCCACTCGCCTTCGATTAGAGAAGGTTTCAATAATTACGGTTTAGTTCTTAAGCTCATGAAAACTCCAGAAGGCAAATTTGATTTTGTTGGCGCTGAAGCGTTAGATGGCGACGGCGATGGCGTGAGTAATGGAGATGAAATTAGAGCCAATAATTTTCCAGGAAGCCAAGCCTCCGAAGAAGGTGTTTTTATATTTACCAACGGAAAAGGGACTGTAGAATTCAACCACGGTAACCACGTTGTTGAAGAAGATTATGGCATCAATGGCAACTGCGACTCTTGTCATAATTCACCAACGGCAAAGGCGTCTTTCTCTATGCTTTTTGAAGATAGTATCAACATGAAGTCAGTCGCTCATGATGTTTGTCTCGGATGCCATAAAAGAGATCCTGATAAAATTGCCCCTACAGGTTGTAGTGATTGTCACGTAAAATAACTAATCTAAACTAAATTTTTCATGTCATAATTACTGGACCTTGAAAAAAATACAAGAAGCTGAGGAAATTTATGCTAACGTCGAAATTTAAATTGTTATTGATTGCCGTGGTTTTGCAAATCCCCTTGGCTTCTTGTACAAAGGATGAGAAAAAATCTCCCGCCCCTGAACAAAAACAAATCACCTTGGTAAACAATAATGATGGAACCAATGAGTTGCTTCTTGCTAAGGAGAATTCATACATTTCGATTATCAAACAGCAATTAGACAAACATTGCAGCCACTGTCACGCGTCTCCGGCTCCCGAAAAGGAAGAGGTCGCACAAAGTGCTCTCGTGACCGAACAAGACGAAGCAAAAAACCTTCTATATCTAACCGCAACTGGGGTGGGTCACCCGCGAATTTTTACACCCGATGCTCCTGAAATGATTCTTCTACGTAACTGGCTGAAAAGTGATCTAGCTGATTTGCAGCGCATTAGAAATTTTGTGCCTCCAGCCCTAGTCGCAAATCCGAGAAAACTGAGCCAAGATTATTTTGAAAAAAATCTAAAAGAACCCTTAA
>JAUILP010000105.1 GCA_030432875.1 Oligoflexia bacterium
CCTGCTCAGCAAATCCTTACCCGAACGCAGATATTTTCAATAAAAGCTGGAGCTAATAATAAAGCTTTGGTAATGAAGTGCAAAAAGCAATTTAGAAAATCTCCTAATCTTCAACAGATTAACATTTCTCCATCTGACGCTAAAAAGCTCGGCCTTTAACAATTAATGGTCATCCGCCATAATAAGCAGATGACCATGCAAGATACCCTCAATCCCGAGCAACAAAGCGCTGTCGAACATATCGAAGGCCCTCTTCTTATCCTGGCTGGAGCTGGCTCTGGTAAAACACGCATCGTCACACAACGTGTAGCTCAACTCATCAACATTGGCGTTCCGGTAAATTCCATACTTGCCCTTACCTTTACTAATAAAGCGGCAAGTGAGATGCGCTACCGCATCAGAAAAATGGCATCCGCAGAGATTCTTACTTGTACTTTTCACTCCCTGTGCGCACGCATCTTAAGAGAGTCGATCCACTACCTCGGCTATAAAAACGACTTTGCCATCTATGATGCCGACGACTCTTTGCAGCTCGTGCGCAACTGCCTTAAAACCCTTGAGATCAAGGACGACAAATCCACCGCACGCTCTGTCTATTCCGCGATATCACGAGCTAAAAATGATCTCATTACACCACAAAACCTACCCGAGCCAAAATCTCATGACAAAAACGCCAACTTACTTAAAAAAGTCTACACCCTCTATCAACAAAAGCTAAAAGAATACAACGCACTCGATTTTGATGACCTTCTCTATCTCACCGTCGAGCTGTTTGAAAAACACCCGCAAGCTCTAAAAAGGTATCAAAACCAATGGAACTTTATTCTCGTTGATGAATATCAAGACACAAACCACGCACAATATCGCATTATCCAACAACTTGCTCATAACCACCAAAACCTATGCGTTGTCGGTGATCCCGACCAATCCATCTATTCGTGGCGCGGCGCAAACATCAACAACATCCTAAATTTTCAAAAAGACTATCCCAACGCCATTTCCATTACCCTAGAGCAAAATTATCGCAGCACAAATACCATTCTTAACGCCTCTAACGCAGTCATTAAACATAATCAGCAACGCTACGAAAAAAACCTATGGAGCGCCCTGGGTGATGGCAACCCCATTGGCCTATATACAGCAGAAACTGACAGAGCCGAAGCCTCCTACGTCCACGAAAAAATCATGCACCACCACCGCAATTGCACCCCTTATCACGATATGGTTATCTTCTACCGCACCAACGCGCAATCTCGTATCTTTGAAGACATGCTTCTTAAATATGATATTCCCTACGTCATTATTGGCGGCGTTTCCTTTTACCAACGGCGTGAAATCAAAGACATCCTCGCCTACCTTCGTATGCTAGTATCAGATTCTGACTTCCTCTCCTTTGCACGAACCATCAACCTACCCCGCCGAGGCATCGGCCCTACAACACTCCAGAAACTGTCCACCCTTGCAGAAACCACAGCCACCCCAATCCTCACCCTCTGCCGCGACACGACCATCAAACTCTCAGCCCGTCAAAGAGATGGCATCCAATCCTACCTCTCCCTCATCGCTACCTTGCGCAATCAAACAGACCTTCCCCTTGAAGAGCTCCTTATCCGCACCATCGAAGAAAGTGGCTATCTCAGCCTACTCAAGCAAGACCCCGAAACACTTGAAGATCGTAAGTCTAACCTAGATGAACTCATCGCCAAAGCCGCCGAGTGGTCGCAGACTCACCCCAATCCCACACTCACAGCATTTCTAGAAGAGCTCTCCCTTTCCACCTCTGCAGACACCGCTAAAGGTGGCGATGCCATCCAGCTTATGACACTCCATAACGGAAAAGGCCTAGAATTTCCCGTCACCTTTATCGTTGGCTTAGAGGAAGGCCTTTGCCCTCACCTTAACTCCCTTGACGACCCCCAAGCTCTCGAAGAAGAGCGTCGCCTCTTCTACGTCGGCATGACCCGCGCAAAAATTCACCTCTACCTTTCCTGCTCTCGCTACCGCTTCCTCTGGGGCACACCACGCGCCATGCAACCCTCCCGCTTCCTATCTGAAATCCCCGAATCCTTCCTCGATAACCACTCCATTTTACCCGGTACCATCGTCTACGACGAAGAATCAACCGGCTTTCCACCCGGCACACTCGTTCGCCACCAAGACTTCGGTATCGGCACTGTCAAGCGCTCCTACTCCACTTCCCACGGCCCCACCTATGACATTTACTTCACCGACAGCGGCATCACCCGCTCCCTTGTCGCCAAATACGCCAAACTCCAAAAATGGACTGCTACTAATTAATTTTGTTTTGTTATAAAACAAAATTATGAAGAATAAATACACGCAATCGCCAAAATTAAAACAGTCACAAGTCATTAGTTTAGCATTACAACGCGCTTTACACGTATTGCAAATGCCAATCAACGAACTTACCCAATGGCTAAATAACGAAATTGAGCAAAACCCAACCCTTGATGTCATCCCTCCTAAAAAGCAGCACTTGGAAGTGTTCGCTTCTGCTGCACTAGAAAGTCCTATAGATCAACTAAAAAAAGAAATTTCCGTCTACTTTACAAACCCTGAAGAAAAAACCCTAGCACTTACAATCCTACACCACTTAGACGAAGACGGATTTCTCTTCCTGTCCCATCAAGAACTTGCAATCCTGCTCAACACCCCCCCACCCCAAATAGAAAAGATCTGCAAACACATTGCAAACCTTGACCCTTGTGGAGTGGCAGCCCTTAATCTCCAACATAGCCTCATGCTGCAGCTGCAAAATCACTCCAAGGAAAAAACCTTGCTCTACACCATGATTGAATCTCACTGGCAGCTCTTCATCGACGGTCAAATCTCCAAGCTCGCAAAAATTCATAATATCGGTTTTTCTCAACTCAAAACCTATCTTCAAAAAGAAATTCCCCTACTCAATTTTCATCCCGCACGCTCACAAAGCCCTATCGCAAATACAGCCACACCAGACATTATTATTCATGAACACAATGGCACTCTTTCTGCTCACATTGCCAAAGACATCCTGCCACAATTTGAAGTCAACAAATGTTACCAAGATCTTTTAGAAACCAATCAGCTTCAATCAGATGATCGCGCCTACATCAGAGGATTACATTCCTCAGGCCAATGGCTCAAGCGGATGGTTGACAGGCGCTTTTCCACCCTACAAAGCCTTGCCAATTATTTGCTCGAGCATCAAAGGGGCTTTTTTTCTAACCAATCAACCCTAAAAGCGCTATCCATTAAAGAAACAGCGCAAGATTTAAGCCTATCAATTTCGACAATCAACCGAGCTATTAAAGACAAAACCCTACTCGCTCCCCAAGGCATGTTTGATTTACGCTACTTTTTTTCTAATGTAACAGTCACTGAAATACTAAAAGAGCTCATCGCACATGAGGATAAAGCAGCTCCTCTTTCAGATGAACAGCTTGGCAAAGCCCTAAGAGATAAAAATATTCAGTGCGCACGCCGAACAATCACCAAATACCGTCAAAATCTCAAAATTCCACCCGCCTCAGAGCGGCGCCTCAATTGAGCTGTACCGCTTTAGGCTGCTCATAATATAGTCCCATCTGAGGCAATCCAATCCCTTGCTGCCACGCTTCAATCAACGTTGAAGAGCTGTTAAAATCAATCTTGTCTAGATTACTCATCAACTCATCTTTACGGTAAAGAACCATGTTAAGCGGCACTGCCATCGCTTTCTGTTCGGGCTGCATGATATGAATACGATCAGGAACGCCGTGGGAATAATTGCGCTTATTTAATAAGCCTTGACTATTCATATTTAGATAAAAAACATCAGCTTTAGTTTGAGTAATTGCTTGAATGCATTCACCCATCTGAATCTTCTTTTGTACCAATTGATTATCAGTTGCTATAGCGACAAATCCAGAGCTAGACCGTTGATTTTTTAAAATATCAAGCACCACTGTTTTAAAAGCATTCTGGCCTAGCCGAAAACAAACCTGACCGTACTTTTCTTGAAGCTGCAAATACAAATTCTGATGTTCTTCATCAGTTGTATAAACAACGAAAACCGACTCAATTCCAGTAACATAGCGGAAAATCGACTCTAAACATACTTCTAAGCGATAAGGTTGGTTATGAGACATAATGATAAGGTCAGCTTTTTGATTAGCTTCAATTTGTTGTCCTTTGGCTAAATGAGCACAGGTTTGCAAATTCTGCCCAAACTGATCCATCATCTTTCCCAATACATGAGGCGGTTGCCCACTAGACATGCTCAATCGATTGTGAACAGACATCGCTTGAGGCACGTATCTTACGTGCCATTTAGCCAAATTTAGCATCGGAACCATAAAATTATAATCAACCAAATCATCATCAGCAAACTCTATAGCCAAAACGTCCAAGTCAACTTGCTTGAGTAATTTGGCATAAAATGATTTCACAGAAGCCTGTGACCAGGGCATTTTCATCAACCGTTGTTGATTTACAAGTGGTCTGCCATGCAACGTCCCCACCTTCTTCATCGATGGATATTCCAATCTACTTCCATATGCAAGCCAGACATCATCGTCTTGATAAGTCTCATTTAGCGTCTTGAGCACATCATAATTCGAAAGCCAATCATGATGCGAGAGTTGAACAATAATCTCCTCATCCTTGCACTCCTGCAAAATCTCCTTATAAATCTTAGCAACAGAGACAGGTTTGGCATAGCTCAAAATTTCTAACCTTTGACCAAACTTTTTGCCAAACAAGCACTCCTCAACTCTCTTTTGAGTTTTAGAATCACCCCCATTTTGGACATAAACCACACGATAGTGTCGATAGTCTTGATTACAAATCGATTTCAAACTCTTTTCAACAAATGCATTAGCCCCATTAGAAATATAGACAACTACAAAATGATGATTAACTTTAGGCCCCACAGGCTTTGGGTCATTTACAACTACATGTTGCGGCTGCCTAGCCGATTTAAGTACATGATACTCCTTAAACACAAATGCTGGCAGCACAAGTATCAGAAAAAAAATCAACAACCTGCGCAAATCGTATGACATTTAACACCAATGAATAGAACGTCTCACTAAGATGAGGTATATCAGATCCTTGATTGTCTGTGTACAAAAAATCAACTATCTAAGCTACTCATAAACTATGGCGGTTGGGGTAAGCTGGACAGATTTTGGGAAAAATAAGTAAAACCCACACCCCGCTTTGATTATACCGAATGGAATTCAAAACTCGGTATAAAAACAGAGGTTATCAATTTACCTGGCTTTGCTTTCTCATAATTGACTTTGTCCAAACTAGCAAAGCTTCAATTCGTACAGACTTTCTCTTTTGCAAACTCAAATAAGTCTTAATTCTACTTTCCCCCAATCTTGAAAAACTTTCTATTTCATCATCCGTCAAAAAAATAAGAACTTGCAATATTTGAAGACCTTTAAAAATATTTGCCAATTTGATTTCTGTTTTTCTTAAAGTTTTTTGACGTTTTACTAATCGAAAAATAAAAAATAAAATAAATCCAAGGTAAATAAGAAGAGAAAAATAAAATGAACCATTGCAAAAATCTAAAACACATCCACAAACTGTTCCAAAAAACATCCAACAAACATCGCTAAAACGATGAATTAACGGACCGTAAAACCTTCTCCACTTATTTTTGGAAACACGATGAGCAATGAATTCCTCATACTTCTCTTCTTTAAAAGCTGATCGAAGCACATGGATGAATTCATGGTGTAAAACTTCTTTGTTTCTAGATTTTAATCTAACGTACGGTAATTTACAAGACTCTATCCAAGTAGCTCCACTCTCCCACCAACGCAGCCTTTTTTTTGTGTAGCTAATCTCACAATTAACCTGCTCAAAGCCTAAAAAGTCTTTTTTATAAATACAATCATCATTATTTGATGATGTCTGCAATATTCTATAATGAAAATCTTTGCGGGTTTCATTGGGGCCTGGTATCCACCCTTGCTCGACATAACTGAGCAAGCTCTTGAATTCATTTTGGCAAAATAAGTCGTTTGTATTCCTTAACACAGTAGCTATGATACTCGTTCATCTGATCAATATGCAAGCCATTTAGAATGCTTGTAACACCCTCCTCAGGTAACATACGAACATTATCAGGCCCCTTACACCAAACAACTTTGTCTCCCTGTAAAAACGCGTTTTGGGGTAATGCAACAAAACCACCATATTTACTTAACTTTATAGAATTTTTTAATTCGTTCACAGAAGGAAAAATACCATTTAAATAACGAAAAGCATATAAACTAATACCACTTGGAATATTTACTGTAGAATTTAGCTTATTAACAATTCGATAGTGATGGCTAGTTATTAACTGAAAATCTGTATTTGTAATCCAGCCTTTTAATAAAATTGGTTGTCTATTGCGAACAACGTAACAATTATATTTAGAACTCTTTTCTTTAGTTACAGGTACAATTTCAGCGGAAATTTGGTTGAGAAAATTAGGAATTTGATCAGCCATTTTATTTTCAATCTCAAAAACAAAGTAATCGCCTAATTCACATAAAGCTGCTAAATACTCAAAGCGGTTAGCTAGCTTTGCAATTCCGCCAGCTAAAACAACAATATCAAAATGTTCATGCAGAGAAAGCTCGGAAATTTGTTTCAAAGATGGCCTTGATTTAAGTTGGATAACAGACGAATTTAAATGATCTTCAGGCTGAAGCAAACAAACTAGGACGGCTTGAATGTCCTGCAGTTGAGTTTTACCGCTTAAATCAAATATTGTGATTTTTCTGTGGTATTTATCTTGAATGTACTTAACAACTTCTGGCAAAGAGGCGCGGGAATTATTGGCCCACAAGGTGAGCACAACTCCCAACGCCAGCCCAAAACCAATTTTTGAGATCATTTTAGTATAGGCCGCACGAATGCAATTAGTGCGTCTCTGGAGGAATGTCAATGCAATACCTAGCCAAATACTTTTTCCAAATCAGCGGAGAAGCCAATGTCTTAACGCTCTTATCTAGGATTCTTACTAACTTTGGATCGCAGTTCCTTGCATGATGGTGAATATCCTTACCATTAGAAATTGACCCACCTTTATTTTCATTCTTGGCATGATATCCAATAACAGCCCTAGCTCTAAGGTCATCGATATTAGCTTGGTATTCGCCTAGTCTATCAATGGGCTCGCCAAGGAATTTCAAAATCTTTTTCATACATACCCAAGGTCTTAAAACTAAATCTTCATATCGATATATCAACTTCCTACCTGGCCAATTTTCATAATAAACAAGTAAGTTAAGATATGTATTAATTCTGTCTCTATCAATCTGTTCAAAATTTAAAGCTCCCTCTTGATTATACTTTGCAGAGCGTAAAAGCGCTTCACGGTAGTCTCTTACAACCATGATCAAGTTATTTTTTTTCGGACACAACTTATCTAAATACTCTGGGGTATGAACCGCATAAATGGGAGGCTTAGACGCATCTAGGTCCAAGAATAAGAAATTAAAATCCTGCATGTTATTGAAAGGAAAACGGCTGATAGATTCACTAAGTGGAAAGTAATCAATGCGAGGAGTGTACCTTCTAGTAAGGTATTGTATAGAGTTTAAAGTCCACGTAGTTCCAGTTCTAGGAAAACTAAGGAAGAACGTTTCATTCTCTGCGGATCTCAAAACATTATGATTAAAGTTCGCATAGCACGATCCAACTGCCAAAACGCATACAACAAACAATGAACAAATATTTCTCATGACTCAACCCCATTTCACCAATTGTAAACCTCACTCTCCACGTTACATACACCTTGCAATTAATAGCAAGAGAAATCACGAGTTATAAGAATCGGTATCTTAAAAGTGGCCCAACTTGGTCTTAATTTTTGCAGTCAAGGCAGTAAAATATTTTAGCGATTTTTGATAAGTCAAGAGATATTCTTATCGGCTAACAGGAACAGTATATCGCCTTAAGTACTTTTTCCATAAATTTTTAGGCAGATACTCCATAACAGCCTTATCCAAGGCCTCGATATCTTGATCACTTATATCTTTTGCATGATAATGAACATCGGTCCCTCTAGAAATGGCTCCACCTAAACGCTTATATCTTACGTTATACGCATCTAAAACAGCTTTCTTGTGTATATCTATATTATTAATGAAAGAGTCTAATTTTCTGTCCGATTCATTTAGAAAGAAGAGAAGGCTACGAAAAGTGTTTTCTGGATTATTAAGAAGGTCTTCATAATAAACACAATGTCGATTATTCTCAGGCCAATTTTCATACTCTTGGATCATCATCTTATAGCGATTAATCGTTTTTTCAACATCCATATTTTTCAAAACAAGTTGAGCGTCCGGATTTGTCTTTGCATATCTTAGAAGCACTTCCCTATAATCTCTAATTAGCATGATCAGCTTATTTTTCTTTTTGCAGACTAAGGCAATTTCAGCAGGATAGTGACTCACATACATCGGAGCTTTAAAAATATTAAACTTGGTGCTGGGTATCCTCATTAAGTTTTCCTGAACTTTTCGTCCAGTTAAATACTCAAGTGATGCCAAAGTCCAGTTTGTTCCTGTACGTTGCATTGACATACAAAAAGCACAATCCTTAGCCTTTTTAAAAGCTTCTAAATCAGCTTTCGCGGATACATTCGTGCTCAAGAAGAGCAAAACTAAAATCATAATTTTCATATTGATTATTTCCTATTTTTTTGGTTTTGTTTTTTCATATTTAATTTTTCTAAAAAATCAACGAGCCAATTAGATATACCGAAGAGACCTCAAAAATTTTCGGCGGCGCCAAAGCACCGCAATTCGTCTATCTAAAGTGGCCTAATATTAAAAATATGGGGCCACTTGAGATCGGCAAATTGCGAAAGCTTTCGCGTTGCCCAAAACCGATTTTTTGAGGTCTCTTCGGTATATCTAATTGGCTCTATAAACACCCCCTAGTCTCCTAAATTATACAGTAAGAAAATTTGTCTCGGCTAACCCGATGAAAATACTCGCATTATAAAAAAACCATAATGTGGGGCAAGCAGAGAGCCCTACTCAGAATAGATTACGAAAGTAGAGCATC
>JAUILP010000106.1 GCA_030432875.1 Oligoflexia bacterium
TTGGGCTGAGCACAAAGACCTTCTTGAAGAAAATAAAGAGCTAACAGAAAAGCATCAAGAGCTTGCTACGCTGTTTTCGAACTCTAAGGAACGCGGAGATTTTGATTTTGCCGCCAAGCTCCAGTACCAAGAAATTCCCGCCAACGAAGAACTGCTCAAAAACAATCACATTGCGACTCAGGAGCTAGAAAAAAAGCACCCCTTCCTTCAAAAACATGTTTCCCCAACACAAATAGCCCAAGTCGTATCACTTTGGACGCAAATACCTGTGGGTAAACTCTTACAGCATGATCTGGTACAGCTCTCGTCTTTGGGCGATCGGCTGAGAGAACGCATATTTGGGCAAGACCATGCACTGACCAAACTAACTCGTGCCGTGCACCGGGCCCGCTTGGGGCTAAAAAGCCCGGAGCGCCCCCAAGGAGTATTTTTATTTTTAGGACCCACAGGAGTCGGAAAAACAGAAACGGCAAAATCCCTCGCTAAAGAACTCTTTCCTGAGGATGCAGGTGCTTTTATCCGCCTTGATATGTCTGAATTTATGGAAAAACATAGCGTCGCACGTCTTATCGGCTCTCCACCGGGTTATATCGGACACGAAGAAGGCGGGGCTCTTACCGAAGCGGTAAAACGGAAAAAAAGTGCTATTATTTTATTTGACGAAATTGAAAAAGCTCATCCTGAAGTTTTGGATATTCTCTTACAGCTAACCGATGATGGACGCCTTACCGATAGCAAGGGCCGAACCGTAGATTTTCGCAACACCCTCATTATTTTGACCTCAAATCTCTTAGCCGGAGAACTGACGCAAACCGCGGATCCCGATTTTGATGATCAAGTGAAAACCCAGCTTTCCGCCCACTTAAGACCTGAACTTATTGGTCGCATCGATGAAATTGTGATTTTTAACCCCCTAAGCCAGCTCAGCCTTCAAAATATGCTCCTCGGGTATCTAAAAGAATTAAACGTGAGACTTCAGGATAGAAACATCCGCATTTCCCTTGGTGAAAGTCTCAAAACTCACATTTTTGCGCATAGCAAAGGAAGCTCAATTGGCGCGCGCTCACTCAAATGGAAATTTCAGGAGCTCGTCAGTGATAAGGTTGCCGAAAAAATCATAAAGGAAGGCGACGCTTTTAAAGGTGCCTGGGAACTTTATCTCGACAGTGACGGCATATTTGCTTGGCGGCTCGAAAACACGCCTTGGCGGTATTTGCCACCTGCAAAGTCTGCCTCATAAAATCTTAGCTTCTTAATGACATTGATGCTATCATATGATACTATCATTCACAAATGAAACCACCTTTTAAAATCACTTCCTACATTAATAATCGGGTTGCCGAAATATCAAAACTGCTAGGGGCGCTTGAAGCTACAACACTTGTAGTTCCAAACCCAAAACTTAGAAGAAAAAATAGAATCAAAACCATAAAATCAACTTTGGCCATAGAAGGCCATACTTTTACAGAAGAACAGATAACAGCAGTTATTGAAGGTAAAAGAGTCCTAGGAACTGAAAAAGAACTTCTTGAGGTTCAAAATGTCATAAAGCTTTATGATCAAATTGATGATTTCAAGTCCCACCGTTCACGAGATTTGTTGAAAGCCCATAAAATTTTAATGACGGGACTGATCGCGACAGCGGGTAAGTTCCGATCGAAAAATGTTGGCGTGCTTGCAGGATCAAGAGTTAAGCACCTTGCTCCAAAACCTGCTATGGTTCCAGCGCTTATTTCTAGATTATTTAGGTGGTCTAAAGCCCAGAGAGAACTTCATCCTTTAATATTAAGTTCAATTCTTCATTATGAAATTGAATACATCCATCCCTTTGAAGATGGTAATGGGAGAATGGGGCGTTTTTGGCAAGCCTTGATCCTCACAGAGCATGATCAATTTTTTAAATATGTTCCCATGGAAAGTTTGATCGAAAAAAATCAATCTACATACTATGAGGTATTAGCAGAGTCTGATAATGCAGGTGATTCAACCGCATTTGTTGAGTTTATGCTAAAGATTATAAAAAAGTCTCTCGAAGAAGTTGCAAAAGACCTGGTCGGTATGACGAAGACATTTGAGGATCGAATAGAAAAAGCTAATGTTTATTTTAGAAATAAGCAGTTTTCAAGAAAAGATTACATGGAACTTTTTCGAGATATTTCTACTGCGACAGCAAATCGAGACTTGAGAGATGGTGCTAAAAAGAAAATTTTACGAAAAGATGGTGAAGGTAATAAGACTGTGTACCATTTTTGATAAGAAAATAAACTCCGCCATCACATACTCTGAAAAGCCTTTGACTGATAGGTCTTGATACTGGTTTTGCAGAAATGTTTCCAGATGCTGTTGTATCGTCTTGTACAGCAGACTCCGGTGTTACGAAATAGGTTGAAACGATCATTATTCTTAAAACGATGAACCCGGCTGCTCTAAAAATACAAGTTCTGCCGCAGTAGACTTACGCCCAAGAATATTATTGCGATGAGGATAACGACCAAACTGCTCAATAATGTGTTTGTGGCGTAATTCAAAATCCAGATTTTTTTCGAGACCAGGCAGACTAAAAAGCTCCACTGCGACTTTATGTATCTCTAGCGATTCGCTATGCATAAAAGGCATGATAAGAAAAGGCTTCTGCTGGCTCGGCAGTAATTCTAATGTTTTGTGTGTGATAGCCTCTTGCGCAAGCACTAGCGCTATAGTGTCGTAGGCAAATGCCGCAGGAGTATCACGAAACATATTACGCGAAAATTGGTCCAGCACGATAATTTCTGCCAGACGACCTTCTGGCGTCTGGCGCCAAGAATAAAGCTCACCGCTAGCTGCCTTTGCATGGACCTCTAAAAAACGCCGCCGCATTTCCTTATCTAAATCAAGATTCTTATTAAACCAATCCTTAAAACTTAATTCCTCAAACCAAAAAGTTAAAATGTCTTTTACTTGGGTCATTTTATTTTCCTTACCGTGATGGGGGTTAAAGCCTGTGACCAAAAATCTGCGCTCATTCTTCTGGCAAAGCGGGCGTGTTTTGGCCTTTTATTTTTTTTGATATTCCATAATGGCCAAAATTAACGCAATGTCACTATTTTATTTTTTAAAAAGCTGTTGGTACAAGGCGAATTAGGAAATTTATTCGTTGATTGAGGAAAGGGGCTGTTTTTCAGCGATGAGGCGAATCAGAGTCTTGAGGTGGCTGGAGGGGGGTAAGGGGGCGGAGAGGAGCACATGATGCGCCCCTCTCCCTATCTCCTCATTTTTATCTTTACAAGAGGTTTATGGAATTGCTGGCGCTGAAACATTAGCAGGGACACAAGAATATTCTATGGTCTGTAGGTCCGTATATTCTTTTCCTTGTTTCCCCCCCCAAATCCCTGCTCCGTAATAACAGTAATTTTGGTACCTCAAAATATTTATGTGCCCACCACAAGAACCAATTGTCCGATCATATGAACCTCTTGCTGTGGACACCAAATATGCGCGTATCGGGCACGCCTTCACAGCCGATTCATTTCCTGCTTGGCCCTTATCAGATTTCTGACCACAACTTAGGGATAATCCGCCTAGAAGGAGTGCTATTGTCGCAAATTGTCATAAAGACTTCTTTTTTATTGAATTCTCCATTTTTAATTAATTGAGAAACTTATCAATATAAACTCTTACACCTGAATCAGGCTAATTTACGAAACCAGATTGGCGGCATAATATAAAAAAACCTCTAATTGACCATTTGGTTATCAGTAAATAGCAATTTTTTGTACCCTCTTGGGAACAGAAAAAGGAACTGGAAGAGCTTTTTACGTTAGGTATTCTCAAAAAACCTAGGAGATGTTCAAAAAGTACCTTTACCCATTCTAAAAAACATGTTCATATTTCTTATCCGGGAGAGACTCACCCCTATAAGTATAAAAAAAGCCGTGGTTAAATTAAAAAATGCTTTGCTTTTTGGAATTTTTTCTATAACTATTTATGTCATGCACTATTGGGGCGTCGTCAAGTGGTAAGACACTGGATTTTGATTCCAGCATTCGTAGGTTCGAATCCTACCGCCCCAGCTCTAAGCTTTCTATTCCCATTAATCTCATCAATTGTTTCTCATTTTTCTATATATCACCCGGGGCAATAAGACATGGATAATGAAATTATATTTTTTAGTGGCAACGCGAATAAACCCTTAGCAAAAAAAATTGCTCGGTATCTCGACCTCCCCCTTGCAAAGTCGATTGTCACTCAATTTGCTGACGGCGAAACCCGAGTAGAACTTCAGGACAATGTTCGTGGAGCCGACGTTTATATCCTGCAACCCCTCTCTCGCCCTGCAAACCACCATATTATGGAAGCGGCCATCATGGCGGATGCCTGCCGCAGAGCCTCAGCAAAGCATATCACACTGGTAACCCCTTATTTTGGTTATGCCCGTCAGGAACGTAAAAGCGCCCCAAGGACCCCCATTAGCGCCAAATTAGTCGCTGACATTATTCAGGTTTCTGGTTTTGACCGGGTTCTAACCTTAGAACTGCACACCTCTGCTATTCAAGGCTTTTTCAATATCCCCGTCGATCATTTATTTGCCAAACCGATTTATCGTGACTATTTTTCTCAAAACACGGAAGACCTCCTCATGGTTTCTCCGGATGCGGGAGGGGTGGAGCGTGCCCGTGCCCTTGCGAAAGTCTTCGAAGTAGGCATTGCAATCATCGATAAAAGGCGTGACCGCCCCAATGAAAGCTCTGTCCTCAATATCATTGGAGAAGTCAAAGATAAAAACTGCCTCTTGGTCGATGATATCTGTGACACCGGTGGTTCACTGACTAAAGCTGCCGAAGCCCTCATGGAAGCTGGGGCAAAAAGCGTATCTGCCGTCATTTGCCATGCAGTCTTAAGCGATCCTGCCATTAAGCGCATCACCGAATCCTGCCTCGTCAAAGTCATCGTTACCGACTCGATACAATTGACCGACGAGGCAAAAAAATGTAGTAAAATTGAGGTTTTATCAATCGCCGAGCTTCTTAGCAAAGCGATTCGCCGTATTCATAACAGTGAGTCGGTTAGCTCCTTGTTTATTTAGGCTCAAAAGGCGCTGCTCGCGGAGGTTGCCCCAATTTAGGGGACGAACAGGCTACTATATTAATTGTTGGCGTCTAAAAGCGATTTATATTGAACATTTTTTTATCTCGAGTTATACACCTAGACTTGACCCTAATTTAAGAGATATGTATAATCTGACCTCTTATGTATGGGCATTTTCGATTAATTTTCATTAGCAAAACATCTCTCATTAAATTAAAAGAGTGTTTAATCAAGGAGAAGTCATGAGTAACGTGGAAGTAAATATACCAGGAAATTGGCGCACTGAGCATGGCAAAGAATATGCTAAGAAAATTCGTACCCGCGGAATCGTGCCTGCAAATTTGTTGCTTAAAGGAAAAGCAAAATCCTTAGAAATTGAAGCAAAATGGTTGAGCAAAGCCTGGTTAAATGGCAAAGAATTTAATTTGCAAATAGACGGGGCTGTTAAGCGTGTGAGCATCAAGGAGCTCCAGCTTCACCCTGTTAAGCGAACACCCATTCACGTTGATTTAATGTACATTTAAAATGTTCGCTATTGTTGGACTAGGAAATCCTGGCCCTAGATATGAGACAACCCGACATAATATCGGGTTTTTGTTAGTTGATGAGCTCGCGCGAAGCGGCAGCCTTTATCTTAAGGCGAATAGTCGATTTCAGGCCCAAGTGGGCGAGGGAATACTTTTTGGTGAGAAAGTGCTGTTAGTGAAGCCTCTTACCTTTATGAATTTAAGTGGCGGCGCGGTTGGCAACATATGCCGGTATTATCACATTGAGCCGTCTCAGTTAGTGACGATAAGTGATGACTTAGATCAAGACCCCGGACAGGTTAAAATGCGCTTAGGTGGGGGGCATGGGGGTCATAATGGCCTAAGAGATATTATGGCAAAGTTTTCCGCTGATTTTTTTCGCATAAAGGTTGGGATTGGCAAAACACCCAAAGAGTTCGGCGGAGATGGAGTTTCCTGGGTTTTAGGAGCCCTCAGTGACGAAGAGCTTTTACAGTTACAAGAACCCAAGGGTCAGGTATATTTGGCGATCTGTGAGCGACTAGAAAATATTTTCAAGCAATCACAGAAGGCTTAGGTTAGAAAGAAAAAATTGCGTAGCATTTTTAAATTAATTTTTAAAAATTGTATTTATTAGATCTTCCTTGCTAGTGCGATTTCGCAAAACTAGCTGTCTAAGATCACAACCATAAGGGAGAAAGTATGTTGCGAGAGTATGAGTTTACTATCATCACCCGGCCAGATTTATCCGAAGAAGACAACAAAAAAGCGCTAGCTCGCTATGAAGAAATCCTCATGCGTGATGGCGGGGAAGTCATTGAAAAGGAAGTCTGGAACAATTATAGGATGGCCTATCCTATAAAAAAATACTTCAGAGCTCATTATGCTTTTTATGATTTTGCGACAAAAAAAGAAAACATCGCTGAAGTTGAGCGCGTAATCCGCTTTGACGAAAATGTTTTGCGTTATTTGAATGTCAAATTAGCGGATGCCGTAGAACCAGAAAAAAGAAGAGCGGATCTCAAAAAAGCAAAACTTTTGGCCGAAGAGAAAGCTCGCGCCGCAGAAGCAGCTGAATCGGCGGATGATTAATAGTATTAGGTTATATAAAAGGAGCAATATTCTATGCGCGTGATATTAACTGAGACAGTTGCAGATCTTGGACATATCGGAGATTTGGTTACTGTAAAAAATGGCTATGCAAGAAATTTTCTGTTACCTCGCAAATTTGCGGTTATTGCCAATGAAAGCAATGAATCTTCATTTAAGCACCAAATGGCTCTCCTCGCAAAAAAACGTCAAGGATCACTTCTTGCGGCAAAAGCACTTGGTGACAAAATTAGCAAGGTTTCCATAAACATCACCAAACCTGTTGGTGAGGATGAGCGTATTTTTGGAACGGTTACGACAGCCGAGCTTGCAGAAGCGCTGACCGGAGAAGGTTTTAATATTTCCAAAAAAGACATTACGATTACCTCTGACATTAAAAAAGTCGGCGTATACCAAGCAGAAGCGAAAATTCACCCTGAAGTTACCGCGACATTTAAAGTATGGGTTGTTTCCGCTTAGGCAGTTTTTGGTGCGAAAGCAGCGAAGACATGTCCCGAACGAGCGTAGTTCCCGGGGGATCTCCTCGCTAAACACCTGCTAGTTTCTTGATAGATAATTTAACGCCTTTTAGAACTCAGCGTCATATGACCATGATGCTCTAAAAGGCGGTTTTTCTTATATCAAGCCTGCCTAACCGCTGATTAATTTTTTCCCTGAGTTCGGAAATTAGGTCGTATTTATTTCCCTTAGACTCTGCTGTCCTGTAGTGTGTTATGGCATTGAACCTACCTCTGAGGTGCCCTTGGGACTTAATGAAACACAGCAGATCGGAAATAAAGAATTTATTGGTCTCATGGCTGTGCTCATGTCAATCACAGCCTTTTCGATTGATGCGATGTTACCGGCAATGAGCTTAGTCGCAGAGCAGCTGCATGTTAAGGACGTAAATGACGTGCAAATGATTGTGACCGCCCTCTTTGCAGGCCTTGCTTTTGGACTACTATTATTTGGACCCTATTCAGATTCATTTGGACGCAAAAAATCAATCTACCTGGGTTTAGGGATTTTTTTACTGGGTTCTTTGACGAGCTTCCTTTCCACAAACCTAAGCGTCATGCTCCTGGGCCGTTTTTGTCAGGGCTTTGGAGCCGCTTCCTGCCGAGTAGGTACAATTTCCATGATCCGGGATAAGTTTTCTGGCCGAGAAATGGGTCGGATCGTATCTTTGATTATGATTTTTTTTATTTTAGTCCCGGTTATCGCCCCTTCTGCTGGCCAAGTGATACTTTCCTTGTCTGGGTGGCGGGCAATTTTTGCTTTTATGGGGCTTTTAGGGGGTGGGGGACTTTGCTGGATATATTTCAGGCAGCCTGAAACGTTAGTGCCTGAGAAACGCTTAAAATTTTCCCTCCCTACGATTTTTTCTGGCGTCGCTGAAACGCTAAAAAACCCCCATGCTCTCGGATATACTGCGGCTTCAGGACTAATCATGGGTGCTTTTATTGGATATCTCAGCACGGCACAGCAATTATTTCAAATTAAATATGAACTAGGAAATATGTTTTCCCTTTATTTTGGCATTTTGGCGAGTTCCATAGGCCTTGCCTCATTTACCAACGCTAAATTAGTCATAAAGTGGGGTATGGAAAGACTCTGCATTATTGCCTTGGCGACCATGTCATCGCTTGGTTTGGTATTTTCTCTGTTTGTATTTACCACGAACGGAAATCCGCCACTTTTTTCTTTAGTTGGCTATTTGCTCATGACTTTTTTTGGTTCTGGCATTCTTTTTGGCAATTTAGGTAGCCTTGCTATTCAGCGGTTGGGACATATCGCCGGGGTTGCTAATTCGGTAATTTCGTCGGTTCAAACTTTTATCTCTGTACTCATTGGGGGGATTATAGGTCATTTATATAGTGGCTCAGTAGTTCCTTTGGTGCTTGGTTTTTGCCTTTGCTCCTTAACCGCTACTGCTATTGTTATCGCCACCGCGCGTATCCCACAACGAGAAGACCCGGTACATTTTTAAAAAAACAAAGACAACGCTTTTTCTACATACACTGAAACGTGTCCCTCATTGTGTGTGCAAACCGTTGACTCAGGGGAAAGGGCTCAGAAATCCCTTTTACGTAAACCACATAATTTCTTTCCCTGATTTTCACGATTTTTTCAATATAGGGCCTGTACTCACATCTAATTTAAACTATTGAAATCAAAACAGTTTCTCACGACAATCTTTTTTAAAAAACAAAAGGAAGCTTGAGAAACATGTTACGGATGATGCTAACCGATCAAGGAT
>JAUILP010000187.1 GCA_030432875.1 Oligoflexia bacterium
CAAAAATGCTTCATAGCCAAAATCACTTTTCGATGGATTTGGGACCTGTTCTAACCAGTCTAAACCACCATCTTTGGTGGCAATATACCCATCAATACTCGTCGCAATATAAACGAGATTACTCATTGAGAAAATGTCCTAACCTTAAATATTTTGTAAAATTTGAAGTAAAGCAAATAGAGCGCTAGAATACGAATATTTTCCTGCACCATAAAAAACACCGCTAGCATGCGGCGTAATATAAGAAAAGCGCCGATACTCTTCGCGAGTAGAAATATTACTTAAATGCACCTCCATAAATGGATAGGGCACAGCCGCAAGGCGGTCGCCCAATGCAAGCGAGGTGTGGGTCCATGCCCCCGCGTTGACGATGGCCCCTGCCCATGGTCTTTCCGTGATTTTTTCTAAAAATTGGCTTTCTACATTGCTTTGAAAAAATGACAAAGATATTTTTTGCGGAAAAATAGTACGCAACGCAGCGAGCTGGTCTATCATATATTGGTTTAGACCTTTTAAAGAAAGTTCTCCATAAATTGATTTTTCACGATGTCCGAGGAGATCCAAATTAACCCCGTGGGCCACGAGAATTTCACGGCTTTCAGACGCTTTTAGCGTATTAATGTTTTTATGGGCCAATATTATACCTTTTACAAAATAGTGTGAGAAATCTTTAGACTAAAATATCTTACACTCCTTTGAGACGAACAAGTAAATCCTCAAAAAAACTAATATTTCTTTCAATATTTTGCAGAGTTTCAACTTTTTGCGCCACGTCGCTCGTTAAATGTGGCGCCGTTAAAGCCTGCTTTTTTTCAATGATGGCAAGTTCATCAACTTTTTTGCGCAGCTCAGGGCTCCTTGGGGTAGCCAGAAGGAGTCTTTGATAAATCTTTAAGGCTTTGGTAAAAAATCCCTGTTTTTCGTAAATTTCAGCCAAGGTCACCGAATCTATATTGAGTGAGAACACATCTTTATTTTTGTTATTTGCATCCCCATGCCCCCCCATACCCTTTAACGGTAGCACTTCATCAATTGAGACCACCCTAAAATCATCTGCAGCACCCATAACGTAAGTTTGAGAATGTGAACCGTCACTCTTTTCAGAGGTTCCGCTATGAAAATGCTGCCCAGAATTCTTACCGCGCGCCATTTCCCAAACTTTCAGATGCGGAAATCGTTGATTTAAGAGAAGCTTGACTTCTTCACAGGCTTGCTCAATACCATATAAAGTCAAGGCATCTTGTACTTTATTTATTTCAGTGTCGATTAATTTCCTTTGCCCTAACTCTGTCAGCAAGCGCCGAATGGACTCTTGGTCTCTCGCGAGAAAAGCGAGAAATAGGCGGAGTTTTTGAAGATTTTTATTACCACGTTCGTCAACAGGAGATGCATCGATTATTTCGGCGGCTAAATTAAGATTACCCTCACTGATCAGAGTTTCTGCTAGTACAAAACGCGCTGCAGAAAAACCCGGATGTTCCTCTAACCTTGAATACAAAAAATTGATGGAAAATGGCCCATATCCTAATTCTGCCAGAAGAAAAAATAGGGGTAAAAAGTCCCGAGATTTGGGATTTTTCCGGTACTTTTTAAGGATCGCCTTTTGCCTTGGATTAAGCGAAGACAACGGCAATTGATTTACTGTTTGCTGTATGTTTT
>JAUILP010000017.1 GCA_030432875.1 Oligoflexia bacterium
AACAAAAAGAATGGAGGAATCTAATCCATTTAAAAATCTTACCGTTATTAATATCGATGGTATGCCATTTATTGTGCCAACATCATCTTTGGATAGATTAGAAACCACTTAATTTCGCGCCAGCGACGAATTATATCACCCAATCTACCGATTTTTTTGATTTCTTCAGCTAATTTTTCAGTTGTTGAAGCACAACTCTGAGGACAATAGTCTGTCTCAAATACCGTTTCTGTATTTTCAGTTCTTCTAAATACGAAGTCCAATTCAGCTTGAGCAAAATAGATGGAAAAGCCGTCTCTATTTAGGCGTGCAAATTCATAGGCGGTATTCCAGCAATTAGACTCCATTTCATATAACACTTCATCCTTAGTATTAAATCCTTTGCCTTTAAGTGCGGAAACTAGGGGAGGAAGAAAATCTTCAATCATGTAAGTCAGCCCCTCTATGCAGATGACATCTGACTTATAATAATAAGCATCTGCATCATTGTTTAAATCCCGATTGTCTATAGCAAGATCGTTTCTCAAATTCTCACATGTCACCAAATCGATGTTTTCAAATTTAACCTCAATATCTGCGTATTGAGTACCATCCAATGTGGAGGTTAGCAATTTACGTCTAATTTTGGGATGGTATTTTGCTATTTTGGGAATGGAAAAATTGATAAGTTCAGTACCGTCTAATTGCTTTGAATCGATGAAAGATCTTAGCGAGCTCAAATGTGATCGCGAGGTGCAACCACCTATCATTAGGACACAAACTAATGGTAAAGTTAATATTCCAAAGTTTTTATACATAAATATGCTCTACCTCCAAATTTTATAGCTATAGAAATCAATATAATCTCAAAATATAGCATATTGCTGAAATTTTTACTTCGCTTCAGAGTGTTGTAGAGTGCGCGTTACAAATCAAACTCTTTATGTAAGAGGTGATGTTTTATGTTCCCCATTGGGTACAGAAGGAAAAAACTTTAAATTAATTAATACAGGGCTATGCCCGGTTTAGGCTGGTAAGATCATTCCAATCTACCTTGTCGAATTGGATGATATAGATTATCTTTTGTTATTATGTTTTATGGTGAAATCACCTATTACTTTGCTTAGTCCGTGTAAAAATCGCATAATTTTAAAAAAATAATAGGGCATTATTTATGGAACTCAATAAAAAAAAGCGGGTACTTACAGGTTCCCGCCCCTCAGGAACCGTTCATTTAGGCAACTATCTCGGACCCTTTCGAGAAATCATCGCCATGCAAAAAGATTTTGAGGTATTCTTTTTCTTAGCAGATTTGCATGCTTTTGATGTTCTTCCTAGCAAAGAAGAGCTTCGGGAACGCTCCTATACACTTACAGCCACCATGTTAGCTGCGGGCCTGGATCCCAAACACAATTTTCTTTATGCCCAATCATCTGTGCCGCAAACAACCGAACTCATGTGGTATTTGAGCTGTATAGCCCCCTTTGGAATGTTAACGCGGGCGGTTGCTTTTAAGGATGCTCAGGCTAAAAATATTGATATCAATGCAGGCATTTTTTCTTATCCAGTGTTAATGGCTGCAGATATTTTGCTCTATGATCCTGATGTAATCCCTGTAGGCAAAGATCAAAGTCAGCATGTAGAGATAGCGCGGGACTTGGCCGCACGATTTAATAACCATTTTGGGTCGCTTTTAAAAATTCCAGATCTTCTCGTCCGGGAGGATGTTGGCTTGCTACCTGGTACTGATGGCACCAAAATGTCTAGCTCTAAAGGCAATGTGATTCCGGTATTTGCTACCGACAAAGAATGGAAAAAAACGATTATGGGTATTGTTACCGATAGCAAAGGCCTTGATGACTCCAAAAATCCCGATACCTGTACCATTTTTAAACTATATAGCACTATAGCCAAGGGGGATCAGATTGCCCAGATGCGTGAAGATTATGTAAAAGGTCAAGGCTATGGTTATGGCCATGCTAAACTCGCTCTTCTGGATGCGGTGAAAGAACATTTTTCCGCGATGCGCGATAGCTATTTTGATTGGCTCAAGCGCAAAGGTGACCTTGATGATGTTCTGAAGCTTGGCTCGATAAGAGCAAGAGAATTGGCCGAGAAAAAATTAGCTCTGATCCAAGATGCCTGTGGTTTTATAGGGCGTTCCCTTTTTTAAATAAATCGACAGAATATGATGAATAAAATACGAGATCTCATGGAAAATCCTTTTTTAAGGTTTTGGGCACCGCCTTATCCTAAAGAAAAAATGATCATAACGGTTGTTTTTATCGTCATAATTTACTGGTTTGTCCCACCAGTATGGCGACTCAACGATGATAAAATATTTGTCTCACAAGTCAGCCGCGATGGTAAAATAGTCGACGTTTTGATGGGTCCAAAGACTGAATCCTGGGTTGAAATGGGGAGCGTAGCCAGATGTTTTCCCCAGGCAATAATCACGGCTGAAGATGCTTTGTTCTATAGTCATCATGGCTTTGATTTTGAAAGCATAAAGAAAAACATTGCCTATAATTGGCGCAAGAAAAAATTTGTGCGTGGCGGCTCTACGATCTCGCAGCAGCTTGTAAAAATAGCCTTTCTAAGCAATGAGCGTTCTCTTGTGCGTAAAGCACGTGAGGCGGTGGGAACCCTTATTATGGAAGTCATGATCAGCAAAGAAAAAATTTTAACCTGGTACATGAATTTAGTGGAACTCGGTTCGGGAATATATGGGGTAAAAGCCGGGGCAAAAAAATATTTCGGAAAATCTCCTAAAAACATGAACCTATCAGAATGTGTTCAACTAGCTTTGGTACTGCCGAGCCCAGTAAAATGGTCGCAAAGCCTGCGCAACAAAAGCCTTACGCCTTTTGCTAAAAAAAGGTTTGAAGGAATACTCACGAACATGCTGCGCTCCGGTCATATTTCTAAAAGCAACTGGGAAGATCATATGATGCGGGGTAATTTTGGTCTTCCGGTTAGAGTTGTTATAAAGCCCCCAGAGCCGACAGAAGATACTGTTGACCTGAGTTTTCCTGATGAGGAAGAGGATGTGACTTCTCGGGAAACACCTCTTTTCCTGCTACCTGGATCCACGGTGGAATCTAGCGCAGATTCTGATGAACAAAATTTTTCGGGGTCAATGCAACCATCAGAAACTCCATTGCAAGATATTCCAGAAAATCTTCATCCCGTCGAGATTCAGGAGAGACAACCTGAAACAGATCCTAACGCAGAAGATGTTAATAAACCGGAAGAATATGAAGAATCATCAAACCCAGAAGCCACTCAATAGATTGACTTTAAAAGACTATTTTGAATGAATTCTCCTTTTTTGGCGAAATTGAGGACTCAAAGCGCGATTAAATTTCAAGTTTGCGGCAAGTTTTTCCGATAACGGGGCCATGCTGCAGTTTATAATCACAATTTTTAGTCTGAGTCTTATCGTTATGCTAGGGTGCCAACCCAAACGCATAAAGGATGTGAGGTATAGTAGCCCTCCCCCAAAGGGCGGGGGTGAAGACACAACTGTTCCTCAGATGACCTATCCCATGCCTCCGGGAGCTTCCCAGGGCGCAGATCAAAACGGGCAAGGCGGCACGACTGATGGTACAACTGGTGGTACAACTGGTGGCACAACTGGGGGTACAACGGGTGGTACAACGGGTGATACAACGGGTGATACAACGGGTGATACAACGGGTGGCACGACGGTACAACCTGGAACAAATCCGCCCCTTACTGAAGACCCAGATTTTTGCAAGCAACCCAGGAAAGTCATGGCCTTTTATTATGCGTGGTATAGCGCGGCTAGCCTTCAGAGCTCCACAGGGGCGCGTATAAATAACGACAAACCTTCAGGCAGTTATACGCCATCAGGCGGATACTATGATTCCAATGACGATCAAGTTATTATGGGGCAGGTTGAAGAAGCGTTATCACATGGTATTGATGGTTTTATTGTTTCTTGGGTGGGAAAACATAATGATGCTGGGACAAATAAAACTCATGTCGTCTTGGGTAAACTGCTTGCCATCGCCCACCAGAAAAAATTTTGTGTGGCAGCTCTTTTGGAGCCTCTCTTTATGAAGGAAGCCATTAAATTAAGCGATGAAGAGATTAAAAATCAAATGAATATTCTTGTTTCCAGTTACTCTCAGGACCCCCGCTATCTTAAAATAGACGAAAAGCCAGCGATTTTTTTCTGGAAAAATGAAGAATTTTCTGATGAGCTCGTTTGGAAAAAAGTGCGAGATCAGTTGCCCTTACCAGCGTATTGGGTCGCTGATTCGGGCGTCGGACACCAGGGTCGAACATCAGCTCAAGCAAATGTATTTGATAACGCTTATTTTTATAGTACCTGGTGGACGAGTAATCAATCTGAGCAAAATAATTTGTGGCGGGCGCTGCCGGGGCGTTCGCGCTTTTCAACAGTTACCCCGGGCTTTAACAGTCCTCTTGATAGCTATAAATATGGGCGCTGGTTAGGTTCGGGGTCAGCAACCTACAATAATCAGTGGCAATTTGTTTTGGACAAAAATCCCGATTACGTCTTAATAACGAGCTTCAATGAGTGGGCCGAAGGTAGTTATATTGAAAGCAGCAAAAATTTTGGGACCCAATATTTAGATATCACCAAAGATAAAGCTCAGCGATATAAAGCTAAGGCAAATTAAAAAATTCAAAAATTATTAAAAACCTTACCTTTGTACTGTAAATGGGAATTTGAACTTACGCCGATCCTTCAATATTTGCTCTTATATTTTTTTGTTTGTTTTGTCCATATTCTCTCTATAATCTAATTTTTGCCATAGCCGCTCTCAAAAAAACAATGTGCTACGGGTTATTATTGGCAAATCTTTTACAAATTTCTAAAATAATTAACTTAGATATTCAAAAAAAATGAAACATAAAAGCTGTCCCCCTAATCAAATGAGCAAAAGTGAAGCTTTGGTTACCCATACGGCCATTGATCAGAGAGTGGTCTCAGAGGAAGTTTATTATAGTCGACAAACGGCGCTTAAAGAAATTGCTGGGACGGGGCAGTTACGACTAAAAAACGCAAAGCTTGCGATGATCGGTTCGGGTGCCTTGGGCTGTGCTGCACTGCCGTATTTAGCAGCGGCAGGAATAGGAACCATTGATATTTTCGATGACGACCGCATTGAAATGAGTAACCTCAGTAGGCAGACGCTTTTTCGCTACAAGGATATTGGCAAATACAAAGCTCTCGTGGCCGCAAAATCATTAAACGATCATAACCCCTTCATTCAAGTCAGAGGCAAAACAAAACGTATTATTAGCGGTAACATTGATAAATTGCTTGAAGGGTATGATCTGCTGGTAGATGGTAGTGACAATCTCAGCGCAAAATACCTCCTTTCAGACTTCAGTTTCGCGCACCGCAAACCGCTCATCAGTGCCGGAATTTATCAATTTTCTGGTCAAATTCATGTTTTTTCTGACTTTAAAGGAGGATGCTTTCGCTGTTTTTGGCCTGAAGAAAAAGGGTGGCCTGCTCCGGGCATAAATTGTTCAGAAGCGGGAATACTCGGAAGTGTTGCTGGTATCATGGGGAGTATTCAGGCACACGAAGCCATAAAAATTATTTTAGGACTACCAAGGCTTAGTGATGATACTTTATTTTCGATAAATCTTATCGATGATACCTACAAAAAGATAAAAAAATTCCGGCGTGAAGACTGCCCTTGCTGTGCCTCTTTCGTAAGCTCTGAAGCCAACTCAACTCCATTAAATACCGAAAATGATTTAAGTAGACCCGAAACACAAAATTATGGTTTTGCTCAGGAATTTAATCTGGACATTGCGGGTCTTAGGTCACTCACTAATGCCGTCCTCGTTGATATAAGAGACGAGGAAGAAGCGGTGCCCTGGTCCCAGCAAATTTCTATTCCTTTCCAAACAATTCCTTTTTGGGATACCGAATCCTTTAAGAAGCTCCCTAAGGGAAAAACGTATGTTTTGCTCTGTCAAAGTGGGCAAAAAAGCAAGCTCCTCGCAAGAGAGCTTTTTCTTAAGTTTCCTGAAAAACGTTTTCTCGCCCTGAATATGGGCATCAAAGAAGTCATAAAATCACTTCTTCAACAATAAAATTTAAGTCTGAAAACAGTCCAAAATTTTAAGAGCCCATGCCTGCTCTCGGAACCACTCCTTAGGGTCCAAAGTCAGTATTCTTTTGGAGCAAATATGTAAAATGTTTTTATTGGTAGCTTCATGAATCAATGGGGTCGGCTGAAATTTTTTGCCAGAGACATATTCGGCTTTTGCCAAATCTATGCCGATCTCAGATCTGCAGCCCAGGCTTATGGCTTCTAGTAACCAAGAATCGGTGCTGCGTTCATCGATGTTTAAGCCTACTTCTTGAAGCCCTTGCTGGTGATTTTTTGTTTGAAACACAAATTCCTTCGTTTTTAGGAATGATTTTTCAGACCTAGGATAAAAATAACGCAGCCCGATATCAGGCAATTGAGAGTCTGAATGACTAGGGAGAAATCCATGAGCCCCAGGGCCAATTGCTAGGGTATAATCCATATTCCAATATCCACGGTTGTGCTGCGCCGCAAAGCTAGGAAGAAACCAGTTTGAGACTTCTTCTTGGCAAAATCCTTGATCGGCTAAACATTCCATCGCGATTTGATAAAAATCGAATAACACATCATCATCAATGGGTTTAATCAGGCCGCGATGCGCCCGCCTTCCTATTGGGGTCTGTACCTCATAGGTCAAATTATATAGGCTCAGATGCTGTAAGGGGAGCTGTGCGCTCTCTTTTAGTTCTCGCTGCCATATGCCAGGAGTATGATTTTGCCAGCCGTAAATTAAATCAAGACTGAGGTTATCAAAAAATTTTGCGGCCAAATTTATTGATCGATAAATGTCAGATACAGAATGGTTTCGCGTTAAAAATTTCAGCCCTTCGTGGTCTAAGCTCTGCGCTCCAATGGATAAGCGATTTATGCCTAAATCTCGCCAAACTTTTAAGTTTTCCAAGCAAATATCATTGGGGTTGGCCTCTAAGGTAACTTCTACATTTGGATTGAGATACCGTTCTATAACCTGAAACAACGCCGAATATTCGGTGCTATAAAGTGATGGCGTACCCCCACCAAAGTAGAGCGAGTCAAAATATATTTCACCATGCAGGCTCCTCATATAGCTAAATAAAGCCAAAAACTGCTGGCGAATACGCTTAAAAAACAGCGCGACTTCCTTTTTGTCAAATAGCGCCGTTTTAGCAAAATCACAGTAATGGCAGATCTGATGGCAGTAAGGGATGTGAAAATATAAGCGCCAACGATTCTGGGGTGTCATAGCGTCAAATCCCCTTTCTAAGCGGTTTTTAACCAGTTTATGTTCTGAGTTACCTATTTTATATAGGAATAATTAATTTTTCCTATAGCAAATCCTTGCATAAAGGTTAATTTCAGGATAATTTATTTTTTAGAAGTAATTTCAATAACAATTTTTTTTTAGAAAATCAGGGAGGATCGAACTATGAATCGAGCTGAACTAGTTGACGCACTCGCAAAGGCATGTGACCATTCTAAGGCTGAGGCTGATCGTTGGTTGTGTGCATTCATCAGTACTGTGGAAAAGAACATCAAGAAAAAAGATGGAGTTAGATTAGTTGGTTTTGGAACGTTTACCACTACAAAGCGTAAAGCTCGTATGGGTCGCAATCCACAAACCGGCGAAGAAATTAAAATTCCTGCAAGGACAGTTCCTGTTTTTAAAGCAGGCTCTAACCTCAAAATGTACGCGAACGAAAAAGGCAAATAAAGCCTAATAGGTTCTTTTTCACAGGAGCTGCTTCGTCGGCTCCTTTTTTTTATTCAAGTTGAGGCAACATTTATTATTATGGATTCTTACATTAGCTTAGACAATTTGCGCTTTAGATGCATTTTAGGGATTTTGCCAGAAGAGCGTCTGCATCCGCAAAAAATAAGTATTGATCTCAAAATGTTCTTTAATACTCGTACTCCTGCGTACTCACAAAATCTCAAGGATTCTGTGGATTATGCTCAAATTTTCCTTGAAATGAATTTTATTTTGTTAGCGGCAGAATTTGATTTGCTAGAAACAGCCGCGGAATGCCTAGCAAGCTACCTTTTAGCGCCGACATTACCCGAGTTAAAGCGTGTTCAGGTTAAGCGCATTGAGCTTCACGTAAAAAAAATAGGCGCACTAAAGAATCATGGCACACCAGGCGTTTTTATAATCCGAAACCGTGGTGATTACTACTACCGGCAAGAAATCTCTCGGTTTGGCTCGACAGATGTGATTTTTGATAATGATCAGCTTGGGCTTTACCGCCTGCATGTTGCTCCTGGACTCAAAATACCGCGTCATTATCATAGCAAATTAGATGAAGCTGAAATGCCCCTGACTTCTGGACTATCATTACAAGGAATGCCTGCTGCTCAAAACTCAATGTTCTTTTGGCCCAAAAAATTTGTGCATGAGTATGAGAACCTGACCACCGAGGAGCAAATTATTTTGTGTCTTGATCGTCCTGCTTTTATTCCGAGTGATGAAATTGAAACCACAGAACCACTTTCATGTCTTGATAATTTACCTCGGCCCAAAAGCAAAATGGTCAAATCATCTTTCAATTACTCATCAATGATCTGTGCCTTTAAGGGATAACTGCTCTTATGATTGCTAACTCAGCATAATAAGGATTAGCAGGGGTGCACCTATCCAGCCATATTTATTAAAAAATCTCAAGTATCTATCAAATTATAAAAAATAGAAATTTCTGCCTATGCCGTGGGTATAAACTAATCATTATGACACTGATATACTAAACATATACCCTGAATCATAGATAGAACGCGCAAATTTATAAAATTATAACTAAATAATTTATGGGCAGTTAAATGTTCCTCAAAAAACTCTTTATTTCATTGGTGACTCTTGTTCTTTCACTGGAAGCATTTTCCCTAAGCGATGAAACATTATTTGAAATTGAACGAAAAATTGAAAAACATGTGACAGAATTAATTGGCAATCAAATACCCATCAACAAATACTATGTTATCGTCAGCGTTAAAATGCCTCCAGAAAAAAAGGACGCCAAAAATGCTCAAGATAGCTCTAAAAATATGCCATACTCCTCCCTAAAATTAGATCAAGATTTTTTAGACAATATGTTTACGCAAAATCGTAAAGACAATTTTTTTGCTATTCCCATAGAAATTGAGCTGCTATTTGATAAAAGTGTCAGTGCTGAACTGCAGACCGTTATTGTTAATAAGTTGAAGAAAAATCTTCGTTTAGATGATAAAACACGAATTGTTAAAGTGAGCACTATTCAGCTTGAGTTTGAAGAGCAGATGAAACCAACAGAATCATTTAATATTCAACTAGAGTCTGAAAAACTAAAATTTCAACAATCAGAAATACAGCGAGAAAAAGATGCTTTTGAATCCACAAAAAAAGGTGCAGATTTAGAAGAAAAAGTTAAAGAGTCTGAGCTTGCCATGCAGAAATTAAAGGAAGAAGTGGAGCTAGAAAAGAAAAAAGCAGCCGAAGAACTTATTAAAGAAAAAGAGAAACTTGCGCAGGAAGCTAAAGAGGCGCTAGTAAAACCGACTAAAAACGTCATCGAGCAACTGGAAAGCCTCCAAATAGTAGTCTTTGGGGTGATCGCTGGACTTAGTCTACTGCTTTTCGCTTTTATCAATGCGAGTGCCCAGAAAAAAAGCTCAAAGAGCGTATCTCAGTCTATTGCGGGAGTAGGCGAAAGCATCGTTAATGCTAGCCAGCAGCTAAAGCCGCAAAGCGAAGGGGCTTCAGGAGGGGCGCCTGGCGAAGGAGGAGAGGCTGGTGCAGGTGGCGGAATTTCAGTATCCGGCTCAGAAATGGATGACAGTGGCGAACGAGCGCGCTTAGAGCAATTTCTTAACTTAGTTGAAGAAAAAATCGAAGTTCTCTCCAATGAGGGCAATTTCAACTTTTACCGTCATTTCCTCGATTTTATAGAAGATGATATCACTTTAGCCTCGGCCATTCTCGTGGCTGTAAAAACAGATACGGCGCGCAAGCTTCTTGAAAATGTCGCCCCAGAATATATTAGTCTTGTGAGGACGCATCTTACGGAAGCAGGTGCTTTAAGTAAGGCCAAAAAAAATCGGCGTCAAGCCTTAGAAGACTTTTATGGGCGCATAGCAATGGACGAATACTTAAACTCGCCCTTACTGCAAATTAAAGAGCTCTCATGGTTAACCAGTCTTTCCACAAATGATCTCTTGGATCTCGTGCTAAAAGTCGATGATGTGGAGCGCCGTACTTTTTTTGCCTGTTTAACACCGACCCGGTTGACCTTATTGCTTGAAAAGGCAGCAGATGCGGCGCAAAGAAAACTTTTACTCGAAGCGATTAAAGAAGTCGATATGGTGACTTATGAAGATATCGAAGGAATATTTGCCAAAATTCAGGAAAAATCAAATCAGTTACAGGAAAGTAAAAAAGAAAAGGCGAAAACCCTCATCGATGGTCCGCAGTTTTTTGCCAAAATGATTATGGATTTGAGTCCAGAAAACCGAGAAGAGATGATGACAGCTATTTCCTACCGCAGTGAATTACTCGAAGCCATTAAACAGTACTATATTCCTTTTGAAACCGTGGCATTGCTGACAACCAAAATCATCAAAGACATTTTTGCAAAACGCCCCACCCAACAAGTTGCCATAGCAATCTTTAAAGAAAGCGATGCTATAAAAGAAAAAGTGATCTCCTCAATGCCGGATGCTCTGCAAAGCTCGTTGCGCGAGGAGATTGAAACTCTTGTGGCTGATTCAGATAATGAAGCGCAAAACAAGAAAAAGGCTCTTGTTATCCAGGATGAAGTTTGTCGTTTTCTTCTAAATCTCAATCGTGATGGCCTATTAGAGTATGCTGACAAAGACGGTAAAAAAGGCCCTGGATCTGCAAATAAAACAGAGTACAGTGGAGCAGCATAACGTGATACTCGGTTGAAGAGAAAAGATTCAAAGATTAAAAGAGTAGTGAACAGTATTGTTTAGAAAAATCAGATGTTTTTTTCTTTAAGGGCATGGTCGAGGCGGTAGTGAAATTCTCTGAGAAGCATTTCTTCTCTAACCTTAATAAGGTTATCCATAAGGTTATTTAGGGTACGCCAGTCGAGATTTGCAGCGTAACGGTGATCGCGCCTGAGATCAGCCGCAAGACGAGTAAGATCGGCGCACTGCTGTTCTAACGGCTTTAGTGGTTGAGGTGCATTTGGTCTTTGCGACATAGGGGAATCTCTATAAAAGTTGAGTGTTTGGCTTAGTTTCTTTTAGTTTCTTTAATATTTATCGGAAGAGAAAAATTTTTTTTTATTTGGTGATGTAACGGTATATTGGTGGTCTCATTAATAATCAACTTTAGATATAAAATAATAGTCATTTACCAAAATAATAGTGTGGCGACTTGGGAGAAAAAATAATGGATAAACAAAGCGAAAAACTGGCCTATCTAAAAGAAAAGCTCAAGGTCCAGGTCAGAGAACAATTTATAGAACTTTTAGACAAGTTCCATAAGCAAATTGTCTACGAAGATGCTTTTGAAAAATTAGGAAAAACGGTGTATCAGTATAAAAAAATGATTAAAGATGAAAAAGAGAAATAGTCTTGCCCGCTCGCATCTTCCTGATGGAGCCTTGGCTAATGACAGCGTTTCTATTGAGTCACTGCAAAGCTCCGTCGGAGCACCTGATGAAGGCAACTTGGCCGAAACTGAATTATTGAACGCCTGTGATAATTCATTTTCCTTGGAAGAGGTGCTGGAAAATTAATGGGTTTAGCGTTATTTGTGAAAACGTTCAAAGCTCTCATCCTTTGAGAGTTTTGGAGGATTATCCATCCATTTATTGCTTATGGATTCCTTGAATTTCTTGGATTATTTTTATTCACCTTAGGATTAATGTACGGTGAATAAAGGTCTTTACCTTGCAATGGTAAATTGCTAGCCGTCAGCCGCGTGAGTTTTTTAACATGCTCGCTTAGGTCACTCATAAGATCATTTTGTATAGCAAGAAAACGGTAGTTTGCAAATATAGCATGTTCTAGTGGGAAGTACCCCAAATTGTCTTCCACTAGTTTCGCCAAGGTATAACAGAGTTCTTCTGTTCGGTCTGTACACGATCTTTCATGTGCCATTGAGGCCAAAGATAGTATCCCTCCTAGTAACAGACAAAGTATACAAAAACCGATCATCATGGAGCCGTTAAGAATAATATCGTAGTGATTTGTTTTTCCGCTGCGATAAACAATGGGCACTGTCAAATAGAGTATTTTGAAGAAAAGAAAGAAGAAAATGATTGAAGCAGCTAAAAATGGTAGACTTCCGCTAGGACTAAGTTTCTTCATATTTAGAGATTTGAGTAAATTGTTTTTGGAGATAATACTTGTGGGATCTCGAAGTAAGCTATAGTCCGAGTCTCGTTGACTATTTGCTCTGTCAATGTCCTGACCAAATTTTCCTACTGCGCTCATGAGTTCTTCCCATATTTTACTGAGATATGGTGAGGTCATCATAGCTGATGTGATAATATTCCATGAATTCTCAATCGACCCAGTCTTAATATTGCTTGAAACAAAATCAAGAGAATGCTGTAGATGGTTATTGAGTTTTCTAAACTTATATTCCGTCCATAGGACTTGGAACACAAAGGCTCCGCAGACTACCCAAAATATTAGATTGGCATAGAAGAGGGGAGAATTAAGCTCATTTGACGAAAATATCATAGGCGTAAAATATTTCTATAGCTCTAACGATGATTATTCACTAAGTCATTTAGGCGATTTGATAACCAAAAATCCTTTCAGATACCAGCCATTTTTAATCTAAACTCCTTATATAGATCTTACCAAGTTTAAATCCTCTTAACACACGTATTGGGATACTAAGAATAGGGTAAAACTTTAAAATGCGATGTAAAAGGCAGCTATTCTGCGGGGTAGGAATTGACTAGAAATCTACTTTTACTCGTATCTAACTTTGCAAAATATATTTTTTTTTGACATCTTACTTAATCTCTGCAGGTCGTTCATTTGGCATAAGGTAAGAGACAAGTTTTTCTTCAATATATTTTGTAGGCTTTTTTTCCTGAATAAGCATGATGCCTTCTATGACGATATTATAGGACTTTAGTTCATCATCTCCTTGAGAAGTTAAAGCTTCCGCGACGGGTATAAGAAATAAATTGTTTATTGCAATTCCGTACAAAGTTGTGATGAGTGCTACCGCCATAGCTGGGCCTATTGTAGATTTTGCATCTGGATTGCTTAGTGATCGCAGTAAGGCCACAAGACCCATAATGGTTCCCATCATACCATATGATGGCGGAAATTTAGCGATGGTTTTAAAGGCCTTCGGGTGTGACATGGCATCTTTAAAATATGTCATAGCCCGAGTATCTAATAAATTGCGAAATTCATCCGGGGTCACCTCTGCTTCTGTCCAAAATAAAATACTCGCGGCATCACGCAAAAAAGGGCTACTAGCTTGCTTCACTGCCTGATCAAAGCTCGAAGTCCCTTTGCGATAAGCTTTAGCAAGAACTACGATTTCTTCAACAAGCTTCGCATAATTAACCTTTTCTTTTTTTATAATGCGATTTTGTATCATTTTAATCATGGCTTTGAATTGACTAGGAGAGACCGCTATAATCGAAGTCGCGATTGTTCCGCCAAAAACGATTACGATTGATGGGATATCGATTATGGAGGCGACGCCGCCAAGAGATAAAAAAATCGAGGCACCAAAAACAAAAAAAACTGCTGCCAATCCACCGACAACTGACAAATTCACAAAATATTCCTAATTAAATGTTTCTATTTCTGAACTCAAGACACAAACAAAATAGAAAATAGATCCTATATATGATCATAACAATTTTAATGGTAACTCAACAAACTTCGATGTTATTTTGTAAATAGCTATTTTTTCCGATTTAATTAGGTTATTTTTTTGGAATAGTAAGTCTTACTCAGGCGGCAGTTTATTATATTATTCATAGAGTTATCTTAATATGGAAACATATAGATAGTTTTTGCCAACTAAATATGTCATGGCAATTGAATCTAAAAACTAAAAAACTCCGAGAGTTTATTCAACCTTTTTTGGGCTGCATAAATAAAAAGCGGGGGGAAGTAGGCTAAAAATAGGAGATCTTCATAGGGTGAACGAAGCAAATTATATTTCTTTTCAACTATTTCTATATATTTAACGAGCAAGCGTGAGTACTTAAGGGGGCTAAGTAGCATATTTTGAACTGTATAGGCTTCATCCGGAAGCATAATCTGCAAACTCAGGCTTAGGCCAAACAGTTGCTGTCTTATCCAGTTAGCCCAAAAAAATCCCATAGTCAACAGTGTTCCTATAACTGCGAGGATAGGATCTTGTCGCACCCAAAAAGGCTCTAAATATTTTGGTTGAGAATTTCCGTACAGGGGTTTAGTGTTCGTTGCTGTAAATTTATCGGTTTTTCCTCGGCGCTTCTCGTATAAATCTTCTACGGCATAATATAGGTAAGGTTTGTTATTTTTGACGACTTCAGTTGCCGCAAGTTTATGATTGAGGTCTTTTTCATTATACTTCTTAATTTCGTCATCGAGCAGTTGCGGCCAGTTAATGGATTTGGGTACGATATTTTTTGCGCTTAAAATATTTTTTGGAGCTCTCTGAACGTATGCTTGGCTATTTTGCTGAGGAGATGGTGGCGTACCATAAGGACTGACTACCTTATTCTCGTGTATTTTTCCTCGTTTTCCTACATTTGACACGGCGCCAACATAAGGATTCTTTGACTTCCTTTTATTTTCATTATGGTTGGTCTGGCGCATAATTATTTATTTTCCAGATTATATGGGTTTATTAGTTTTATTCTAACATGAGACCATATATATTCTAGTGGGCAATTCTTGCCGCTTGCAGTTGCAATAGATCTTATTAATAATATTATATATATCTTAAAATAAGAGCATATGATGGCCCTAAATAAAAATGGCAAATTTTTCATACACAATATTCTTGTCGTCTTTAGTATATGTTCAATTTCCTGTTCGACGACAGCAGTTCAGTTAAAGTCAAATATGCCTGCTACCGCGACTAAACTAGACAATAAATTTCAAGTTCTCGCCCATCTAGGGCAGTTACCCCAGGTTATTAAAGAAAGTGACGCTGTTGCTCGTTTTTCGGTAAGCGCAAGCGGTTTCCCTGCTGAATATCTCGTGGTTATTTCACCTCAGCAGATTAAGGAGGATTTAGAGGTTAAATTTAAGCAATCCGAAAATCATATTGATAGCATTCCCCAATATCACGATTATCTCAATAGAGTGTTAAGTGTACATCGGGCTATTCTTAAAGGAGAAGTTAACGAAGCGAAAGCAATGTTGAACAAAATCAGAGATGAATACAACATAACCTATGGATACCTTGTCTTAGCCTCGACCATAGCTGCTTTAGATGGCCAAAGCGCCCTTGCTGGGGAGTATATTAAAAAAGCTTTAGAAATATATCCTGAAAGCATCGCACTCAAAGATTTTAAGGACCCAGGAATAAAATAGAATGAAGCTGATTTTTAAAATACTATTTTTATTCTTACCTCTGAGCATGATGCCATCGTGTTCAGCAAGCTACCATATCATTACTAAACCAGACAAGGCGTTGGTTTTTTCGGGGGATAAAAAGCTAGGCGAAACTCCTATTACGGTTAAAGAATCTGAAGTTGATACAAAAACTGGCAACGGTGTCCTTCTTCGCATTGAAAAAGAAGGCTATAAGGGCGTGTCTGTTTGGATCCCATCAGGCATGTATGATTATTCTGTTTCTCTTAATTTAAGTATGTTCTACCAGCTTTCCTCAAATCAAAATTCGGCAATTGAAAGCTTGAGTACCCGGAGTGATCTTTATAAAGTAAGTGATAAGCTTCTTTCTTTACAGACACAAATACTCTTAAATACACCGATTAAAACTGAAGATTTGGAGGGGTTAATCAAATCGAATCCCACTTTAGGTAGTGCCTATTTTTTAAGTGCCATAACTTTTATCAATAAGGGTGATAAAAACCAAGCACTGCTTATGCTAAAAGAAGCAATAAAATACGCGCCAAACGAGTTTGATTTTCTCTCTCTCTATAATGAAATAAGTAAAGAAGTTGGTAAAAAGTGAAATTTATAAGTTCAAAGCCTAAAAAATTATCGTGTTTAAATTGGAATAAAATTTTTCTGATTGTTCTAATTTCGATGATTTCTTCTAATTTACAAGCTGATGAATTTAGTCGGCATAAATTGCTTGCATCCTATATGTTTAACTCAATTTCTCGCGCGACTTTGACCCGAAATGAGAGCTATGCGGCTCCAGTCGGATATGCTATAGAATATTCAATGTTTTTAGGTAAAAACCTTGCTTTGACCGGACAGTTTAATCTTAGTTTAGAGCCTGTAGCCCAATCGGTATTTTTCATGGGGGGCGGGGCGGCTCTCACTTGGTATATTATGGGTGGTGCAAATACCAACTACAGTGATGACTACTTTCAGATTTCTTCTGAGCCTGGATTTAATCTCATTTTTGTTGGCGGTATGGCGGCACGGCAATTTGACTTTTCTAGCGCAGACCAGCGCTTAGTTGCCACCACGGGAGAGCCTATAATATATGATAAAAAAGATAAACCCAGCAATTCGTTTTTTGGGCCTCTTTTTGGACTTGGTATAGAGCTACCCGTTGGATTTTTTTTGACGCCAGGATTTCGCATTCAAATGGTGAGTTCTTTTGAAAGTACGGACTCGCCTTCGATTACGTCGATGGAAGTTTGGTTTTATTCCGCTTTTGTCTTGTAATTGACCTCAATACGGACCAGCAAAATCTCGGCTTAATGCATATTCTAAAATTTTACAATTTTTTCATCTCAGCAACAATTTCTGTCATAAGAACTATTATTGGTTGTGTTTTATCCTTAGCAAAATCGATTTCCTTTTTTAGGGCAGCTACAATTGACTCATCAGGCACCATAGGAAGGAGCCTAAGTATTTGTGTTCTTCCATATTCATCGCCATATGACCTTTTTATGGCGTCAACCAATTCTTTTGTGACAATTTCGGGTAATTTTTCGGGGATAGTAGAAAGAAAATATTCCTTTAATAAATTGGTAAATTCATCCCTATCTTGATTATTGATGCTGTTATATGTGGCATATTCTTTATTGCTGAGTTCGTAGATGATTTGTTTAAATCCTTCAGGACTTTTGCTTCTCAATAAAAATTTTTTTGCTGCTTCTAAAGTTTCTAGAAATTTAGTTCTTTTTAATCTTTGAGGCTGCTCAGCCCCTAAATAAGACATTTGGGGCCAGTGAAGCTCTCCTGTGATATAATTAGAAAATATTTTTCCAATGGAAGGATCGATATCTCTGCGGTCTAATTCATCTATAGCCCAAATGCGAAAATCTGCAGTTGGTTTTCCCATGATTGTGGCTAAGGCTATTTGCGCCTCTTTTCCTGGTATGCGGCTAATATATTCCATACTCTTATTAACGAAGTACTCAGTTTCTGGTTTAGGATAATCGAAAAAATCCATTAAACTTATGGCACAATTCCCGCCCAAGCTCCGACCATCAAGATAGTTAAAAATTTGTTCAATTTGACTATCATTTTGCGCGCTTCTAATGTACTTGATGACAACATCGCTGGCATCGTCGATATCACCAGGGATCATCATTAAATAGTCTAATACGGCTTGGTAGCGCTCATCTTTTACATAGTAGCGGTACCTTTGTGGGGCAATGTTTATTTCGGAAAATGTAAACTGGTAAAGCCCGTCAATTATTTTTTTTCTGAAATTTATATCTTTTTCATTGAATAGCCAGTCTAACAGCGGATTAGCTGCTTTGGGGGTCTTTATTTTTAACAGTAGTTCAACAGCAATCGGCCCTAATTCTTTGAAGCGACTCTTAAAAAGTACGGCAAGAGCGTCGACATGCATATCAGAAAAATTAGTGCGTTCGATCATTTTGGCTGTAATGGCATGACGAAAATCACTATCTATAGTGCTATTTCGAATGAGCACAAGAGTTGCCTCTTCTGATTTGAGCTCATTAACTAATTCCAACCCTAAATACTGTACATTAGAATACTGACTTAAAAACAAGTCTGCTAAGTCAGGGAGCAATTCTTCTTCAATCGTACGCCTCAGCAAAAATAGGCGAACCTTTTCTCTGAGTTCACTGTTATCATGTTCTAACAGTCTCAATACATCGTGGTTAACTTCATAGAGATAGGAAGCTTCCAAAATGTTAAAAGCAGAATTTATCGTTGCTTCCTGCTTTGATTTTTTTGCAATTGTCGTAACAATCAACGGGACGGTTGAAGGTTCTATGCCATATTTAATTAACAGTTTTTCAGTTTTGCGTACCAACGAAGTCCTGACTTCTCCGAGTAATTTCACAAGTGAATTTCGAATTGAGATTGGAATTTTGTCTAAATAATTTAAAGACCAAAAGGCTATGCGTACTAAATCTTTGTCTCCTTTAGTAAATGCATCAATTAAAACTTGGTATTTTTTATCATCAATTTGTCCTCGGCGCAGGAGTGCGAGCTGCGCATGAATGGTTAAGGTAGACGCTTTGGCATGCAGCGCAATATCTGTTAAATATGCCCGAAAATCATTTAGCGTCAGCATCTTTTCATGGTAGAGAATATAGAGAAGAGTGGTGTTATTATCACCTGTTTCAAACACAGCATTATAGTCAATGCTGTAGTTTTGAAGCTGCTTAGCTAACTCAGGTAAAGTTATCGTTTGTGGTGAGCTTTCGTTAAATAGTTTTTTAAGATCTGCTTGATAATGAAGTAACCTTAATTTTTGTCTCATTGTTGAATCTGATCTTATAGCAGAAGAAACCACATCGAGTGTCAATTTGCTAAAATGCAAGGTAGCAATCGAAGAAGCAATTTTTTGACTAAATATATCTGCTGCTGAGTGTGCTTTTAAGGGATCTTTTATCAAATAGAGGTAAGCATCCTGAGAATCTGGAAATGTTTTAAGTTTTTCCCTCAGCGGAAAAAGAAGAGCATAGGTTTTTTCAGACTCACTTTCATAGCTAAAACTAAAAAAGATATATTTTTTGCCCTCTGAAGAAAACATACCCGAAGCAACTTCTTGCTTCTCTTGCCCTTCTTTACAGCTGGGGCCCGCATACTCAAACCCACACTGAGAAAAATCATCCAATACGCTGTTGATATCGGGGTCATTATTGCCATTATCAAAAACGCTATAGTTATCCAGTTTGGTTACCCAAAGATTAGTCAGTTCCTTTTTTTCTGTTAAAAGATCGCCCTGAACTATATCTATATTACTTTCCAAAAATTTTAGGCCCAACGAAACATTGGTGCTGGTTTTAATTTTTAGGTCCGCATTGTTGAGAGCGGGGCTCGTGGCTGATTCTTGTTCAGCGGGCATTTGGTCTAATGGGGTCGGAGATGACTGGCTAGGGAGTGGGGTTTGAACTTTTTGCGCACTAGATCCGCAGTACACTAAGAAAAACCATGAAAAAGCAACTAAAAACATGTTCATATATCTATAGGTGCATGATATTAGGTGTTTTCTATTATTTAGAGGCCAAATTCTATAAGCCATAACCTTACCCCTTATCAAAGGAACGAATGCTAATTACCCACAAACAGAGCAAATTGCCCTACGAGTTGAAATCATGGTTGATGCGATTTAATTAAGCACACATAAGAGTTTCTAAAATGTAAATTTCCGATTTCTTAACCTGGTTTTATCATGGTTTTGGTGTTTTCGCAAGAATTGCTTATTAATGTCTTTAGAATCACGGTCTAGAAGTGAACGCTAGGAGGCCATTTTTGTATTAAAGAAGGATTTTATCTTTTTCAAAAGAGCTTTTGTAAGCCTCTGCAAAATCAGAATACGCTACAATATCGATCTTAAATGGAAAATTACTATTGCTCATTTTTTCCCTAATTATGCTAATTTCCCGCATCATATCCTTTTGAGATTCGACCATAATATCGACATCAGAGTAGGGTGTAAAATCACCGCGAGCGCGAGAGCCAAACAACCAAACTTTGCAGCCGAGTTCTTTTAGCGGGTTTACAATCATAACCTGCATGAGATGGAGTTGGGATGCATTTAAGCCAAAAGTCATTTTTTCTCAAAAACCTCTGCTAATCTTTGACTAAAAGGTAAAAAACTTAAAGCGAATGCGTAAACTTTTTCAGCAAGTTCTTCATTATAGGTGAGGGAGGAAATATTACGCATATCTATTGCTCTTAACCAGAGGTCTATGTCACCGATATACTGGTTTTGGGCTAATTCTCTGATGATATCTTTGGGAGCCGTAGTGCTTGTCCCCATTAATTTTTTGCCCGTTTTCCAGCCCAGTTCCACGCAAAACTCAAAACGCTGAATAACCGAATCTCGGATAAACTCATTTTTTTCTTGGGCCAAGGCTTGCTCAAGTTTGATGACGGCTTTTTTGTAGGAATCAATGGATGTCACCATATAAAAAATTCCTCTTAATTAGAAGCTATGCAAATAACCCATCCCCCTCTAAAAAAAGGGGGGCGGGTAACGGAATACTAAAAAAAAATTATTCTTTACGCTTAAGAGGTAAGAACCATAAACTCTGCACTTACCTATATTCCTTGTTGATTTTCGGGCTCAGTAGGGGGGGTATTTATTGTGGCATTATCTATATCGATGATAAGATCTTCTACTTCATTGATATGCCATGGTGGTAAATCACCTAATTCTTTTATAGGATTGCGCTTGAGGGCAATGAGACGATTCCATTCCGCGTTAAAAAAGCCTTTTTGATCGATATAGGAATATTTTGCATTATCTCCAGATGTTTTTACACAAGCATCATAGGGGCTTACGGATTCGCCTTGGCACAGGGAGAATCTAATCTTTGCGTCGTTATTTTCGTCAACACTTTTAGCCCAATCATCGACGAGCATGGGGCCGCTGGGGTCTATAGCAGGATCTATAACATAAGCCTCTACACCATCATATACCAGTGGAACGACATGATACCACCAGCTCACAAAGCCTGAGGGATGATTAGAGGTGCGAACCTTTAGGTTGCCAAAAACAAAGAGTTTATATACCTTGCCGGTAAAGCCACTGGTTTTTATGTGATCTCTAAAGACATCGGCCCGGGCGTAGCAGCCGTCATCAGGATAAAGCCACGTCGGTCGCCGTAGAAAATCAGTAGTATCGACTTTCCAGTCCATAAAACGCTCATCCCGGCCTAATTCAAATGCTTGCACAATTTCGTTATAGTCTGACCACGCCTCGAGTTTGCTAAAATCAAGGTCGTTCAAAGGAGCTGCGTGGGATATGGCAATATCGGAAGTGCTAGAGGAGCTTGATGTAGCATGCAACTTTGCTATTTTAAGGTTGTAGAGTTTTAAGCCCGTGTGAATGATTTCTTCAAAGTCTGTGCCTTCGGGACGTATGGCACTTATTAGTGGATTCGCGGCATAAGTTGCCCCAACACTAGAAAAACCAAAGATCAAACTCAATGCAAACGTGCGCACCGCCGAGATTCTAAGAGTCATATTTTCCTCCGGACATAGGGTGTTTTCAATGAGTATAGATTAATGATAGCACCGAGAAAAGCATTATTAGTGACGGCACAATAAATCATTTTTACTTTGTCGGTCAGCGATTTCAAGGAGTACGCAGGTTTTCACCTTTAAGTAGGGTGGCAATGTGAGAAAAAAATAATAATATTGGGTAGATATCCTTAGGTGCTTGCCCTAGATAAAACTAGTACCGCAGATTTTGAGCTTTTTACTCAACTTCTTGTTAAGGAAGGCCGAAAAGTAGGCAATCCTTCGCGCAGAGGTTCATTAATGAAAAAAATCAATATTTCAATCTCGTCATTCTTATTATTTGTATTTTGTCACTGTAAACCCCAAGATAAAAAGCCAAGAGCAAAGAATTCTGTAGTCCCAGTTCCTGTGGCTGAAGAAGCCTTACCAGCGGTGCAAGGCAATGCGGCAAATGGCATGGGCAGTCCTGCACCAGCATCTACGATTATGAGCGAATCCGAAGAGGCAGTAAGTGAAAATTTAGTTACGGAAAAAGTCTTATTTAGCGCCATAAAAACTGAGCATGTTTATGCTGATGGCCTATGGATATTTGAGCTGGAAGATGCTCCCATTAAAACGGGCAAGATCGAGATATATAGCGACCCTGATGGCGCGAAGGGAATAATAATTACTGAAGCTTCTGTTGAAGCCAGCAAAGCCTATCTAAAATTAGATTTTAATATAGAGCCGACTAGTGCTTTTGCTGATGGCGGCTTTATCTATTTGAAAGCTCTCGCGCCAAGTGCGAACAGCGATTCGGTTTATTTTTCCTTGAATAATACGGAGCAACTCGGTTGGTATTTTTTTTCTTCTGCGACGGAGTATCAATTAATGCGGGCCAATAATTGCGGCGGCGGGAATGCTGACTGCCCTTTACGGGAAGCCTTTTCTTTTAAACCAGGCAATAATTTTATCGAAATTAAAGATAGAGAGGCTGGTATCAAATTAGATGCCCTGATCATTAGTAAGAAACCAGACCTTAAAATAGCTGATATTCTGTCAGAGCAAAAATCGACACTGACGATTGAAATTCCTTCGTTAGGGCAAACGAGTGAAGGCACGCTAAAAATAGTGTTTTCCTGCCTCATTCAGGACGAGACCTATAAACTTTCTGCGCCTCATTTTGTTAATGATTCTGAAGATATTTATGATTTTCATCTGATAAATTTAAAAGTTAACAGCAAGGATAATGAACTCTATCATACTTTTAACGAACTCCAAAAAACAGCTCTCAATAAAGGTGATCATGCTCTGGAGGAATCTGGTCAAGAAAAAATATTGACGGTTCTCAAAGAGCAGGGGCCAGAAATGGACACTATTGAAATCGTTTATTCGTTAAAAAAATCAAACTAGGCAGGTTTTTCTCTACTAAAAACTCAAAATGATATTGACCCTTTGCGTCTGGAAATTTAATGTTTAACAGTAAACTATTGAGGCTTTTGTTATGGCTACCAAATATTGAGGGGTATTTGCTATGGGCGTTAAGATTTCAGGAGCTCTTTTTTCAGGATACTCCACTACAACAAGACACGAGTCTGGCTCAGAAGTCAGCACCACAGCTCCCAAAGATAATGGTGGTGACGGTTCTTTATTTTCCCCCACCGATTTACTTGTCGCTGCTTATGGATCCTGTGCGGCAACAACCATGGCTCTAGTAGCCAGGCGTGAAAATATATCCCTAGAGTCTATCTCATGGGAATTAGAAAAAAATATGGTCAGTGATCCTGACCGGAGAATCGGTAGCATCACAGGAACAATAGCCATAACGATGGCTGGTGATGAACAAAATTTTAAAAGGTTGGCTAACATAGCGAAAACTTGTCCGGTGGCCTTATCGCTTGCACCATCTTTAAGCATTAATGTAGCCGTGATGCTGGTGTCTTGATGTTAGGGTATAAAGAAAAATAGAGCATGGGCTCTCTTGGTTTTTATACTGATCAAAATGGGTATGAGTAAACCCCTCTCAATATAGTAATCACGCCAACCCCTAAAAGTAGAAATGCGCTTAATACCTGTAAAAATTTACGAGGTATTTTATCCAAAGAAAAACGGGCTAAGGCAGGGCTAACGACCATAATGGGTAGGGTTCCCAGTCCAAAGGCAAACATAAATGCGCCGCCCCAAAAAGTGCTGTGACTTCCTAAAGACATAGCTAATGCAGGTGTCAGGCTGGCGCAAGGTAAAAAGACTGTTAATAGACCAAGGAGTCCCGCTCGTTGCCAGCCCTTAAGAGATAGGGCAAACTGAGAAAATGAATGCAGAAGTTTTTCTACCTTTTGAGGGAGCAAACGAATCCCTATGAGGTGGGCTCTTTTAAAAAGGAGGCTCAAAGAAAATAAACATAAAAAACTGCCTACAGTGATGGATAGGAGTGCTCCTCCCGAGGCATTAAATAAAAAAATATTTTGGGAAATTGCTCCTAGGCTCAGTCCCATAAGGGTATAAGAAAATATACGCGCGAAATTATAAAGCCATAGGCTTATATTTTTATAATGACTTTCATTTCCAAGTGAGGCACAAACAAGAGGGGTACACATAAAGGCGCAGTGCAGCGATGCGACAAAACTAAAAGATAGTACTGCAATAAAGCCAGTCCAATCTAATGGGCTAAGACCCATAAGCTCGTGGATGTGAGTGGTGGTTGCGTGGTGCATGTGTTGAAAAGGCATATTTTTTTCATTTTAAAAATTTGAAATACTCAAAAACTATGAATGATGGTGTGATAAATCGCAAGTGTAAACATTGTAGTAATTCGTTTGAGGTCAAGGGTACATTAGAACACTTCTGTTGTTCAGGATGCCGTGCCGCCCATTCTATGATTACAGGTTTAGAGCTGGATGATTTTTATAACCTTTCTGAAAAATCTGTCTTATCCAAGGGCGCTACCTTTGACGATAGTCTTGTTGAAGTATTTGATGAGCAGGTATTTAATAATAAATTTTGTGAGGTTAATGGAAAAAATACTGAGGCAAAGCTGCATATTGATGGACTCACTTGCTATGCCTGTGTATGGCTTATTAAAAAGGCTCTAGAAAAAAAAGTTCCTGAAGCTCAGATCGATATCAGTCTTTCGAGTGGCGAATCTCGGCTAAACTTTTCAGCAGAGCACACATCCTTGAGTTCCTTAGTGCGCTTGATCTCATCCTTGGGTTATTCAGTTCGACCCTCAGTAGGGGGTGTTGAGCAAGGGGCTGCAAAAGACCTAGTGCGCATTGGTGTAAGCACTTTTTGTTTTCTGAATATTATGATGTTTGCGTTGCCTGATTATGTTGATAGTCGCTTTGTGACCGAGCGAGGTTTTTGGCAACTTTTCCGATGGATATCATTTTTTCTCGCTACAATTGTTATATTTTATGGAGCTTATCCTCTCTTAAAAACTAGCTGGATTTATCTGCGTCGCTTTAAAATTACGGTTGACCAGCCAATCATGTTAGCGCTCCTGATCGCTTACTTATATTCAGGCATGAATACCTTTGTGGGTTCAGGAGAAATATATTTCGATTCCATTGCTATAGTCGTGACCTTGCTACTGACTGGCAGATTTTTTCAAAAGAAAATAGTCCAGTCTGCAGAGGCTCAGGTACGTGGCCGCTTTGACCTTTCTATGCATTATGTCAAACAACAGGTGGGTGACAAGAAAAAGATTCTTCCCGTCAATAAACTTGAATCAGGTGATGGGTATTATATTTTGCCTGGAGATCCTGTTCCAGTGGATTCAAAGGTCATTAAGGGTCAGGGAGAAATTACCTATGAGCAAATTACTGGAGAAGCTAAACCAGAAATGCTTCTAGAGGGGCAAATCGTTCGTGCAGGTGCTGTTGCGAGCGCAAACCGATTTGATTTGATAGCCATCGAATCAGGAGGCGCAGGGCTTTTTGCCCGAATGGACACTCTCTTGCAACAAATGCTGTTAGAGCAAGGAATTTATACAAAATTTTCTGATAAATTAGGGGGGATTTTTTTTGCTTTTATCATTCTATTTTCCTCAAGTTTGTTGCTCATTCTGTGGTCAAGTTCCCCCGAAGAAGCTATAAGACGGACGGTCGCTGCGCTTTTGGTCGCTTGTCCTTGTGCATTTGCCATTGCAGTGCCTCTAACTATGACCAAGGCGACCGCGCTAGGGTTAAAAAATGGTATTATTTTTAAAACGCAGAAAGCGATAGAGAACTTAGGCAGAGCAAAAAAAGTTTTTTTTGATAAAACAGGGACTCTCACCTATGGTCGGCCTGAAGTGATTAAGGTAATTTGGGATATTCAGGCTCTAAACACGTTATCTCTTAGTAAAGAAATGATCATAGACATCCTAAAAGTGCTAGAAGATTACTCAAGCCATCATGTGGCAAGGGCAATCGGTCTATGGGCACAAGCGCAGCCTCTAGGTCTGAGAGGAGTTAAAGCCTCAAAACAAGATGAGCACGATTTAATATCTGATCATGGGGTTGACGAGTTTATGGAGGCCACTCCCCCGAAGATAAAAGAACAACTCGGACAGGGCCTTATCATAATGCTCGATCATAACGAAATTAGGCTTGGCCGTAAAAAATTCGTGAGCACTCAGGACAAGGAATTCGCTCCTGTTGGTGATGAGGGGAGTACGGTCTTTTTGGGGATCGATAACAAAAGTATCGCCCAGATTGTACTTTCTGATACTATCTTGCCCGAAGCTCAGCCTATAATCCAACAAATCAAAAAACTCGGCATGATCCCGGGAATCATTTCTGGCGATGGTGCGACGATAAGTTTAAGTGTCGCACATAGTTTGGGCATAGATAAAAACTATGTATTTTCTGATGCAACTCCTTTTGAAAAAATAAAAAATATGAATCAGGCAGTGCAAAAACGAGATAAAACGGTGATGGTGGGCAATGGAATCAACGATATGCTCGCCCTGGCTTATGCTGATGTTGGTATTGCTGTGGGAGATGCCAGCCAAAAGGCAAAAGATAGTGCTTCGATTTGTTTACTGGGAGAAGGTCTGCACAATTTTTTGCCTGCCATCACGTTAAGTCAGACAGCATTGAAAAAAATTAAGATCTGTTTTATTTTTGCTAGTTCTTATAATTTAATTGGACTGACCCTCGCTGCATTTGGTAAAATAAATCCTGCGGTTGCCGCTGTTCTTATGCCAATTAGCTCTGTGTCCGTTGTGATTATTGCTTCCCGCTGGCGTTTGCAAAAAAAAGGTAATGCTGAGTGGAGAGCGTAGTTTGAAAAAGCTGCAAAATAAATTATAGATTTTCATTTTATTAAGGTACCCCAAGTGGAAGTTCTCTTTTTTTTAGTACCGATTAGCCTCATCCTTGCCGGTGGGGCTTTAGTTGCTTGTATTTGGGCTATTAAAACCGGTCAGTTTCGTGATGTCGTCTCTCCTGGTGAACAGCTTATTTTAGAAGATAAGCTGCTTGCGGCTGAAGAGTCGGCGCGGATAGAGTCCTCTAAGGGGCAGTCCTTAGGGGAATAGATTTTTTTATTTCTCGATAGTTGGGTGGCATAGAAACCTTTTCGTAGGAGAGCAATATTTTTATGAAGCAAGAAACTTTAAGCGTTACTTATGATGACCGAATATCGCGGTGGTTTTTATGGGCCACCTTGATTTTTGGTGTGGTCGGAATGCTTGTCGGTGTCATTATTGCGTTACAACTTGCTTGGTGGCCAGCAAATGCGGGGGTGAGTTTTTTGACTTTTGGGCGACTTAGGCCTCTACACACCAATGCGGTAATTTTTGCTTTTGGCGGCAATGCCTTATTCGCCGCTTTTTATTATTCGATGCAGAGACTGCTCAAAACCCGCATGTGGTCCGATGCTTTGAGCTACATACATTTTTGGGGGTGGCAGCTTATCATTGTAGCGGCTGCCATTACACTTCCGCTTGGAATCACGACCGGAAAAGAATATGCGGAGCTTGAATGGCCAATAGATATTGCCATTACGCTCATATGGGTCGTTATGGCCCTAAATATGTTTGGCACTATTGCCATAAGGCGTGTTCAGCACCTTTATGTTGCCATTTGGTTTTATATAGCGACGATTCTGACTATAGCTGTATTGCACATCGTCAATTCCTTAGAAATCCCGGTAACTTTGTTTAAAAGCTACTCGGTATTTGCTGGAGTGCAAGATGCTCTTGTCCAGTGGTGGTATGGGCACAATGCTGTCGGCTTCTTTTTAACAACGCCGTTTCTCGGCATGATGTACTATTTTTTGCCCAAAGCCGTCGGGCAGCCTGTATATTCTTACCGTCTTTCTATCATTCACTTTTGGTCCTTGGTGTTTATTTATATCTGGACCGGGCCGCATCATTTGCTCTATACGGCACTTCCCGAATGGGCACAGACACTCGGCATGGTTTTTAGTCTTATGCTCATTGCCCCAAGTTGGGGAGGTATGCTCAACGGTTTACTCACTATTCGCCCTGTTTGGGACAAAGTACGCACAGATCCCATCGTTAAATTTTTTGTCGTTGCTTTGACCTTTTATGGTATGTCGACTTTTGAGGGTCCGATGATGGCCATAAAAGCGGTAAACCTGATATCCCACTACACCGACTGGACGATAGCCCATGTTCATGGTGGTGCCTTAGGTTGGGTTGGCGGCATGGTTTTTGCCATGACTTACTACCTGGTACCTAAGTTATGGGGGCGTAAACTTTATAATCCTGATTTGGCGAATACTCATTTTTGGATTTCTACGGTAGGGATTATTCTCTATATAACTTCAATGTGGGCAGCCGGGATTACCCAGTTTAGCATGTGGTGGGCAAAAACTGAAGAAGGCCTTTTAATGTATCCTCAGTTTATTGAATCACTTCTTCAAATTAAGTGGCTATACTGGGTGCGTTTAACTGGTGGTTTGATGTATTTTGTCGGTATTGTTTTGTGCCTATATAATGTTTACAAAACCGCTACGGCGGCTGATGCAAAAACAGCTGATGAAACTGTGCGCTTTGTGCCAGAACGCGACCATAGTCCTAGCAGTTTGCATGAAATCCTTGAAAACAAAAGCTTCGTTTTTTCTGCGCTGATTGTTGTATCGATATTAATTGGCACCTTTGTCGAGCTTATCCCTTCCTTTGCCATAGAAGCCAATGTCCCCACCATTACAGCTGTTAAACCGTATACGCCAATGGAGTTAGAGGGGCGTGATATCTATATACGAGAAGGATGTTACAATTGCCATTCACAAATGGTGAGGACACATCCGACGGAAGCCTTACGCTATGGTAGCCGTTCCTACGCAGGTGAGTACGTTTATGATCACCCCTTTCAGTGGGGGTCCAAGCGCACTGGGCCAGATCTCCACCGCGTTGGCGGAAAATATCCGGACTTATGGCACTACAATCATTTTATGGATCCTCGTTCCACATCACCTGGCTCAAATATGCCGACTTATACTTGGCTAAAAGACAACCAAGTTGATTTGGACTTGCTCCCAGAAAAACTCAAAGCCATGAAACACCTTGGCGTACCTTATACAGATGATGATCCGGCTCGCGCGCGCGATAATTATTTAGAGCAAGCGCGAAAAATACAGGCCACTCTTCAGCAGGAGGGGGTGCAGTTGAGTGAAGACGCGGAGATTCTCGCGCTTATAGCTTATATTCAGCGTTTAGGTACTGATCTTAAAAATGCAGATCCAGGCGAACTTAGTGGCAATTAAACAGGAATTTTATCCGATGAACGATCTAATTAAATATGTTCTCAGCTCTTCCGACATAGGTATTTGGCCTTCTTTGGCGCTTGTAATTTTTTTTGGCGTTACAATCCTGATTTTGGCTTGGACCTATAGACCGAAGGCAAAAAATGATTATAAAAAACATGCTGAACGCGCTTTAGATTAAAGGAATTGAGATAATGAGCACGAAAAAAAATAAACCGGAAAAAGACAAACTTCGCCCATTAGAGGCTGATGGCATTCAGGAGTTTGATAATGAACTACCTCGTTGGTGGGTTGGGCTATTTTACATCACGGTGATTGTTGGGGTAATCTATGGTATTAACCTGCACTTTTTTGGCGGCAAAACCCTAATAGATACCTATACTGACGCCCAGCAATCGGTGGAATCTAGTTCTGAGACTAATGCTACCTCCGAGGCTGGTGTTACAGAAGAAACGGTTGATTTGGCTGAGGCGGTAAAATTGGAAGAAAATATCGCACTTGGAAAAGAAGTGTTTGATGTTAACTGTGTCCCTTGCCATTTAAAGGATGGGGGCGGGAGCATTGGGCCCAATCTCACAGATAATTACTGGATTCATGGCGGAAGTGCCGAAGCAATTCATACGGTCATTGCGAATGGTGTCCCCGAAAAAGGTATGCCACCTTGGAAACCTATTTTGGGAGAAAAGAAGGTTATTGCTGCTACAGCATATCTCCTTACTCTCAAAGGGACAACCCCTGAAACCCCCAAAGCACCTCAAGGGGATCCAGAATGAGGTGTATTAAAAAGTGAGGCTAGTGTGGACAATGATAGGCTAGAGCATGATGAGCAGTTCCGGCAAGAAAAGCAGGTTGAACGTCCTATCACCATCGGGGAAAAAGGGCAACGGCAGTGGCTTTATCCGGTGCGTTTACCAGGGCATCGCGCGCAAAGACGCAAGATTGCAGCTATTTCCCTAATAGTCTTTTATTTTTTGACTCCTTGGCTTGAGTTTAGTGGTAGGCCACTGCTTCGCGTTGATGTTTTGCAGGGAACGGCTTATTTTTTTGGTCTTGTACTCAGGATGCAAGAATATAATTTTGCGTTTTTCCTGTTTATCATTCTTGCTCTTCTGCTCTTTTTATTTACAACTTTATTTGGCCGTATATGGTGCGGTTATGCTTGTCCACAAACGGTTTTCGTTGATTGGATTATCCGCCCCATTGAGGAGCTTTTAGAAGGAAAAGCAGCAAGGCGCAGGGTCTTTGATAAACAAAAGTGGACGAAAAAAAAGATAGCAATAAAGACTCTCAAGCATGGGGTCTTTATTTTTATCGCGTTATTGGTTGCTAATGCCTTTCTTGGCTTTTTCATCGACCCTAGAGTAATTCTAAGCTGGATTTTTTCCCCCCCTTCTCGGCATCCTATAGCCTTTGGCTTTGTGATGTTTATTGCTGCCTTAATGTACTTTGATCTCGCTTGGTTTCGCGAACAATTTTGTAGTTTTGTTTGTCCCTATGCACGGTTCCAATCTGCGTTACTTGATGCCGGTAGTCCCTCAGTGGTCTACGATAAAAGCAGAGGTGAGCCTCGGGGGACCAAAGAAGGAAGTGGTGACTGCATAAACTGTTCTCTCTGTGTGCGCGTATGCCCAACCGGCATTGATATTAGGGATGGTCTACAGCTTGAGTGTATTCAGTGCGAGAGATGTGTGGACGCCTGTGATTCGGTTATGACAAATTTAAAAAGACGAACCGGACTGATAAAAATATCTGCTCCCAATGATTTTCAGGGCAAAAGTGTGGCTTGGTACCTCCGCCCTAGGGTTATCCTCTATAGTACTTTAATAGTCCTTGCTTTGGTCTTTGCTGCTTTTAAAATTGGGAGTCGTGATGATTTGGCGTTAACGATATTGCGGGTTCCAAGTTCTACATATAGCACATTAGGTGATGGGCGGATTTCTAATTTATTTAATGTGCGCGGCTACAACAGTACGGCAGAAAAAATGATGATGGAATTAGAAATTATTCAGCCGCAAAATGGCGTCGAAATTATATGTCCTGGGTGCCAGTCTTTGATTGAATCGCGAAGGGAGCAGTTAAGTCCTTTGATCGTCATTTTTACACCGCATACCGGCATAAGTGAAGTTAAAATTAAAGCTAAAAATGGCAGAGAAATTTTTACCTTACCCCTAATACAGCCACAGTAAAAATTGACTAAGTTACGGCTGTGCTTTGAAAAGCATAGCGTTGGGCATATATTTAGAAGTTTGAAGCAAATTGGTTGATTTTTTAAAAGCGTTATTTTTAAGTTGATTTTATCTTGGCCACTCAGTGGCTGCTGACGATAAATAGTCTGCTGGCACGCAATTTTATCCTAAGAGCATATGTTCACTATTGGGATATTTTTTTTTAGTATCTATATTTTTTTTAAAATATACTTGATTTGATTAAATTTTTTTGCATCGATGATGAGGATTTGAAATGAATGACAAAGCAATTATTGCCGGTAATAAGCCCCAAAAAACTGAAGTCGTAAAAGGCGAAGAGTATTACTACTGCACTTGTGGGCGTTCATCGGGTCAACCATTTTGCGATGGTTCGCATCAAGGGACTGTTTTTTCCCCAAAAAAATTTAAGGCAGAAGAAACGGGGAATGTCTTTTTATGCTTGTGTAAACAGAGCGGCAATAAGCCCTATTGTGATGGCAGTCACAAAACGATTTCTCTCGATGAAATTGGCTCTCCGGGCCCCCAAAAAATAACGCGTGAGGTGAAATCGACTCCAGAGGAGCCTTACGTTGCTTATATTCATGAGCTTGCCAAAAATGGCTTGTCAAATTTTGGACACCACGGTGAAATGGGCGCTATGGGGGTGCCAAGAAAAGACTTGCCTCGCTGGGATGATATCCAGTTTTTGACCGGGCAATTAGCAAAAAAACCGCTTCTTGATCAGGTACTTGTTGGAACTGAGCTTGTCATTGGTCCAAAGTCTAAGAAACCTCTGACATTAAAAATTCCGCTATTTGTATCGGATATGAGTTTTGGCGCACTTTCTGAAGAGGCCAAAATCGCATTAGCAAAAGGCGCTGAAGCGGCGGGAACTGGGATTTGCTCTGGTGAAGGCGGAATGCTTCCAGAGGAACAGCAAAGTAATTCGAGATATTTCTATGAGCTCGCATCCGCAAAATTTGGTTATTCAGAAGAGAAGCTAAAAAAAGTACAAGCTTTTCATTTTAAGGGCGGGCAAGGTGCAAAAACCGGGACAGGAGGTCATTTACCCGGTAATAAGGTGAAAGGTAAAATTTCCGAGGTTAGGCAAATTCCTGAGGGGCATGATGCCATTTCTCCTGCTACATTTATAGATCTCAGTTCTGTAAATGACTTTAAACGTTTTGCCGAGCGAGTTCGCGAAGTCACTGGCGGGATTCCTATTGGGTTTAAACTTTCTGCGCAACATATAGAGGAAGATATTGAGTTTGCGGTTCAGGCTAGTGCTGATTACATTATTTTAGATGGTCGTGGTGGGGGAACAGGGGCGGCGCCTCTTATATTTAGAAATAATATTTCTGTACCAACCATTCCAGCTTTAGCGAGGGCAAGGTATTACCTTGATAGAAAAAAATACGACCATGTTACTTTGATTGTGACGGGGGGACTTAGAACGCCAGAAGATTTTGCTAAAGCACTCGCGTTAGGAGCGGACGGTATCGCTTTATCGAACTCAGTGATGCAGGCCATTGGCTGTGTTGGCGCAAGGATGTGTCAAACCAATAACTGTCCTGCAGGGATAGCAACTCAAAATCCCCAGCTTCGGGAAAAATTAAACATTGAAGAGGCAGCAGCACGGCTCACCAATTTTTTTAAGGCCTCTGTTGATTTGATGAAAATTCTGGCTAGAGCGTGTGGCCACGACCACCTGAACCAATTTTCCTCCAATGATTTGACAACATGGAAAAAAGACATGAGCGAATTATCTGGTGTTAAATTTAGTGGGTTAAGCGGTTTTAGTCGTTTCTACTAAATGTGTTTTTATAATAGTTTAAAGGAGAATTTTTTGATGTCTAAAGATGTTAGCGCTAAAGGCCATACTATGCACAAAGGGAGGCTAGAAGCCTTTAGCGATGGAGTTATTGCCATTTTGATTACGATTATGGTTTTAGAGCTTAAAGTGCCCCATTCCGCAGAGCCGTCAGCATTGGTGCCCTTAATTCCGGTTTTTTTAAGCTATGTAATCAGTTTTGTTTATTTGGCCATTTACTGGAACAATCACCATCATCTCTTTCAAATTGTTAAGCATATAAACGGCTCGACGTTATGGGCGAATATGCATCTACTATTTTGGCTTTCCGTTGTCCCCTTTGTTACCGCTTGGTCCGGTGAAAATCATTTTGCACCCCTGCCAGTGGCTGTATATGGCTCAGTCCTTTTACTGTCGGCTCTAGCCTTTACCATATTGACAAAAACCCTTCTTTCGTCTCACGGCAATAACTCTGATCTTGCTAAAGCATTGGAGTCAGGCCGCAAAGAAAAAATCTCTCTACTTTTATATATTACCGCTATTCCTGCTGCCTTTTTATCATTGTATATTTCTCTATCTATTTTTGTGTTGGTCGCCGCGATTTGGATAATTCCTGATAAGCGTATTGAAAACCTATTCAAATAGTTTTAAACGGTCATTTTAGGGAAAAAAATCCATGGTTTTAGCTATTTAAAGCGCTCGTAATATCTATGGCATGCACTAAAAGCGTTATTTTTTGTCGTTGGTCTCCAAAGGGAAGATTTTTTCGTAATTTTTCCAAAAATGTTGTCCAAAATGCAGCAGATTCTCCTGCAAAAAAGGAACTGATTATTTTTTTTCATAAACTCATTAAATTACACGTATAAGTAAAATTTTTTGCCCTCCGTTTGCTTGTTGTTCTCTCCCTCTAAATTTAAAAAATTCAAGAATTTTGATGTTGGACCGACAGGAGACAAAACATTTTGGCGAGAGGTGTTCGCCTAATGTATGTCTAATAAGTTTGCAAGATTTGCAGACCATATAAAAGGAGGAGTGCGCATGAGAAAGAGTACGTTCAGTAAACCATTATTATGGGCCGGTATGCTGGGCTTAGCCCTCGGTGCTTGCTCGCAGAAAAAAGCAACTACTACAAGTGAAGAAGCGGGGTCTACATCGGTGACATTTCAGGGATCTCTATCCCTTGCGGGAGATACTGGTGCTTCGTTAACCGCTGATACGTTTCAGATTTACTGCGTCACCTTTGAGCTGCCGCCTGCTCCTGGCTTCATTGATATCGATGCTGAAGGTGTTTTTGACTCGAGTTTAGATAATTTTGCCGGAAAGTCTTTTGGGTGCTTTCTAATGGTCAATGATCTTTTAAAAGGATCTTTGACATTTGATAATAGTGCGTTAGGCATTGGTGGTTCGACCTTAGCTGTGGGGGCTGGGACCGTGAAACTTTCCATTCTTTATGATTCGGTAACGGGAACCGTAACCGCAACAGTGGTTTCCGTACCCTCTGATAAAACAGTTGCCGTCGCGACCAAAGATATTCCTGATATGACCGGAAACTGGGGGCTAAGCTGCGATACTGAGAAAGCAGCATCCGATGACAAAGGATCAGAAAAAGGACAGTACGTGTGCATGGAAGATGCTGAAGGAAATAAGCTTGCAGATTCTGATGAAGGGGGGATGAAATTTTTCCTACATCATCAAGTTGATGATAATTATATGGGGCTCTGGGAGAGCAAAGCAGCATATGAGGCTTGTATCAAGGGAGGTAACGAATTTCAACCCACTTTAGCTTATAATATCGGTGACACAGCTTATAACATTGACTTTAGTTCCGTGGACAAGTTTCGTGAGAGCATCGATGTGGTATATGAAGGACTTCCAGCAGCTCTAAAAACAGCGCTTTTTGATGCAATGTCTGCCCAGGAAGAAAATAGATATGGCTGGTGCGATTCGATGGGCAGTAAGTATACGGAAAGTAAATGCAAAATAGTGACTCAACCGGAACCTACTTGTGAAACTAAAAAGGGCTTTGATCCAAATACTAATGAGCCAAAGGACTATACCTTTTGTTACGGTGGAGGACATTACCAAACTTTTGCGGAAGTTGAAGCCAATGCTTATTCAGGTGCTACTTCCTCAAGTACTGAAAAATGTCGCTATTTTGACGATGAACAATTGAAAAAAATTCATGGTGCTGATGAAAGTTGGCGCGAAGTGCACATGGGGTGCTCTGATCCAAAAGCCCGAGAAAATGATGCTGATAAAGATGGTATTGGGGAAATGACCGTGCTCTCGTCAGACACCAACAAAACTTTATTCCTAGCCTGTGAAGTCAGCGATGGGGATCAAGGGACACGTATCGAAATGTTCCCTACGCAGTCAGCTAATGTCGCTGATGCTTTGGCTGACCGTAAGCCCCCTGGACAAGATCAATGCGAGGATGCAACAGGAACTTATGCGGGACTGAAAGCTGGTTCAGTAGATGAGCTGCGCCGCACGGTCCTTGAATTGTTTAGAAATGAAGGTAAAGGCGGGGGCGAAGAAGGCGACGAATGTAGCCGTTATGAAATACCCGCGAACTTCACATTTAATAGCTGTAACCAAGGTGGAGATAATCAGTTGGCTGTTTGCTGGGGCAGTGCAGAACATATGGGATTACAAGTAGATTCTGGTACAGGAAAACTTAAAGTTCAGGCGGGATTTAACCAGGATCATCCCATGTTCCCACAAGAAATGGCTGATACTTTTTGCCCGAACCATGCTGCTGCTCTCCAAAATTTCCAACAAACCGAGAGTCAACGTCGTGCTAACGTACTCGCTTGTATGAATGAATTTGCTGGAAAAACAGCGGTTCAGCAAGCGCAGTGGATGAATGAAATGCAGCTAAACTGGCAGGTCGTAACGAAGTTAGCTTGTAGTTCTTCGACATCTGACGAAATTAAAGCCTTAATTGCCGATGCTAAGCAAAATAGCTGCGCCGCCCAAGTTAAGTATGACATGATGTATTTTAATGGTGCCGTTGAAACCAGCTTAGCCTGCGATGGTTCGCCAACAGGGGAATGTTTCAATGACGACGGAGAATTTATCGGTCGTTTGACTGGCCGCATGGAAGTATTTAAGGTTGAACCGACACCTAAGGGATTTAATATGTCTGCTTCAAACCAAAATATTTGGCGTCACTGGAAACCTGCAGAAAAAGATAGCGGTGGTTCCCAAAGCAAAGAACGCGTAATTGAGTGTAAAAACTCTCATTCAATGTTTATGGGAGACGGTGAGCTTGTCAGTGACAATGAGTACCATACCCTATTTAAAGAAGATGAAACCCAAGTTTGTAAAGACATGGACACGGGTGAAGCTGCTGAGGGAGATGAGTTTGATAGGCGCGAGCGAGGAGATTTCTATTTCCCTATGATTTTTACTCGTCTTGATTAATTTTTGATAAAAGTCCAAGAGTTTGGTTTTAACCCCATCGTTATGATGGGGTTTTTTATTGCCCTTCTCCTCAAACAGATAGAGACAAATTTTTAATAAAAATTGAATAATTTTTTTTAAAACCACGGCAAAAAAGAAAAAAATGATTTCTTTTTTACGGGGCACTTTGCTTGGTTGTCATTTCCCTGTTCAATGAAAACTGCTGAGAATTGTTGTTCATTAGAGGGGGGACTACCCTGCGCATTTTTTAAAACTGTTGTTTCATTGATGGTGACTTTATTCTGTTCAGTCTTTTCTGAGCCCCCGGCGACCAAAGCTTTGTAAGGAGCGAGAGCGCACTTCGGCAATTTGGGGTTGTCGGTAACCCTGTTTTTAGGCCCTATCTCAACGTTTTCATGAAACGTGAGCTGATTTAAACGCAAATTTTTATCAATGAACATTTCTTTTGAAATCTCCCTTAGGCTTGGTAAGAGAATTTCTTCTACGCCTTCATTTTCTAGTAGGATTAAGCGTTCTAGGCGCTTTAATCGGGGAAGGTTTAAACGCTTCATGTTCTTTATGTGGATGAGAATGAGGTCGCCCCCTAGGTATTCTAAATGTTCCAGGGAAAGGGTGTTAATATTTTCCGCAGCTCCGTCTCGACCATCTATGATGAGTGAGCCAGAAATTTCTTGTAGATATTCTCCAGAGAATGTCTGGAGTGTTGGGGATAAAATACTTAAATCACCATTAATGTACTGAAGGTTGGGGAGATTGATGCGCAAAAAAGCACCATCAATGATGAATTTGCTATTGATACAGGTCGCACTCATAACTTGCGGGGTTTGCGAAGGGGTATTATAAGCAAAAAAACCAAGCGGACTCGCATAAACGACCGAACTACTTACGCAATTCTTTTTTGTATTTTTACGCAGCTCATGCTGGCCATAATGCTTTAAAAAACACCCCTGAGTTAACGCCATAAAAGTGATAGCGCAGCAAAATCGAGTCATACAAGCCTAGGAGCTAATGGTTTTTTTAGGTTTAATCGGCCCAACGCGCCAGGATGCCATAGCTTTTGCAACCACTTCTCCAGCGGCGTTACTAATCGTAACAGGTAATTTATAGTCCTTTTGCTCAACTGCTTGCGGTGGTTCAAACTCGGAAAAGGCACTGAGTTCTCCCCGCGCTTTTTTAATATAGTCAATCTGAAAAGAGGTCAAAATAGCTTGGCAGCCCGTAGGAAGTTTGAAGTTTAAGGCCAGCCCGGAAGTGACTTCCGCGAGATTGGCTAGGGCAAGAGCATGAATGCTCGCTAAATGATTGCGCACTTTTTTTTGATCACGCAAGCAAACTTTGCAGCGTCCGGCTTCAAGCTCTAAAACAACAAAAGGTATTGATCCCGTATAAGGAACGAAATGCCCTAGAAGGCGGCTGAAAAGCCATTTTCCGCCTGGTTTTGGCGATAAGCGGTGCCATATGACTGCGATGGAATTGAGGTGCAACGTTGTTTCTCCCTGTATCACTGAGGAATGACTGATAATATTCTAAGTTTATAGAATAATTTTAGCTTATTTTGCAATTATCCACGACAAAATAAAAAAAAATTGCTATCTCTATAGTAACAAAGATCAAGAGTTTAATTTTTAGTCGCTGAGGTGAGGCGGATGGCACTTAAGGCAAAAAGTTTTTTAATGATGCTAGGCGTTGGAATTTTTAACCATAATGTCCTTGCCTCTGACGTTGCGGAAGGTATTTCGGGAAATGGCCCTTACGCCTATGAAACGGCAGAATATAAGCTTCCGGCCATGGAAGATAAACTTGTGCTGCCAGGCGTAGCGACTGAACTTTGGGCGCGCGTTTGGCTTCCTAAAGACGGCCGAGAAGATCTACCAAATTATAATCACCCTCTTGTAATATTTCTCCACGGCAATCATGCTACCTGTGGGCATGGATCAAATCCCCGTGTCGATGATAACTGTGCCTATACAAATACGGGCATGTGCCCCTCGGGGTACCAGGTAGTTCCAAATCACATGGGCTATGAATATGCCGCAAAAAAGCTGGTATCCTGGGGTTATGCAGTGGCATCAGTCAATGCTAATCGCGGTATCACATGTGCTGCTGGAACTTCGGCGGATTTTGGTCTTAACCTCGCGAGAGGAAAACTCGTCCTTCGTCACTTAGAGCTTCTTAGTCAATGGAATAAATCTGGCGTCAAGAAAAAAACTTTTGCCTTAGATATCGAAAACCGCATAGATTTTAGCCATGTGGGCCTGGTTGGCCACTCCCGTGGCGGCGAAGGGATGCGTGCTGCCTATAATCTTTATTTTGAAGATCCCTACTGGTATAAAAACATTGGTCTTGTCCAGTTCAAGGGCATTTTTGAAATTGGGCCTGTGGATGGACAGACCAAACGGGTATTAAATGCTCCACTAACTGCTTGGAATGTTTTGCTTCCCATGTGTGATGGAGACGTTTCTGATTTGCAGGGCGTTAAGGTTTTTGACCGGATGCTGGGTTTTACTTCCGAGCAACCTATGCGCACCAAATCAGTTTATATGGTGTGGGGCACCAATCACAATTACTACAACACCGAATGGCAGCAAAATGATTCTAAGGGGTGCAATGGTCATACACCCTTATGGCTAAGTTCTCGTGGGATCGCTGACCAGCAGTTTATTGGTGCGACGGCGATGCTCAATTTTTTTAACAAATACCTGCATCAAGAAAAAATGCCAGCCTCCGCGCTTGAATTTGATCCGTACTACGAATCAATGAAAGAAATTAGCGATAAGACGCGAGTTGATAAAGAATTTATTAACACAGCTCATAGTTCCTTAACGGCGATGATCGAAGATTTTTCTAATTCTGATGGCCGCTGGGGCGTCGCGCCTGCAGCGAGTACAGGTATGGACATTCGGGTTCAAACGCCTGTTTTTCATTATTACTCGCGAAAAGCTGCAATAATTCAGTGGAAAACAGCCTCTAACCAACAGTTTTTAGAGGTCGCATGGGCTAAACCTGGCGAGTCGAGGGACGCCACTTTTTTTAGGACTTTAGATTTTAGTATTGCGCGTAATGCGGCGATGGCGAAGGTTTATGATCCTACAGATTTTTCCATTCAACTTTTGGGACCGAACGACGAACTCTCCCGTATGGTCCCGCTTTCTGATTTTCATAAATTAATAGGCCCAGTTGGGTCTGCGGGAAGTAGCGGACTGCGTCCCTTGATGCATACCGTACGCATCGATCTTGATGCCTTCGCTGGCTTTACTTTGAGCAGGCTCAGAGGAATGCGTTTTATTTTTAACAAAAGCGCATCAGGTTCTATCGCATTGGGTCAGGTGAGACTTTCTGCCTTTGTCAGTGGGGAAAAAGATCTTTCTGATTATGAGGTGAGGCCAATAGATATAAATCCCGCAAATTTTGCCACACTAGTCGCTAATTTAAGCGCGCCTAGGGCCGCCAAAGCCGCCCCTATCTCAGCGGTACCAGCTTCAGCTTTGCATTTAAGCAATGCCGCTAGGACGCTTCTTACCAGTTATGAAGGAGGAAGCAAACTTGTGCGGATGCAAAAGGTGGTGCGTAACCAGACTCTTTTGGGTTTAAAGTCTCTTTCTGACTTGGTTATGCCCCGTCTTAAAAAAGACCCAGAATTCGTAAAACTTACCTATACCCGAGATGATGGGAGTTATTTCCCGGCTATGGGGCAACTTTTGAACCTGACGATTGGTTCAAAAACATTTCATCAGAGTGGTTTTGCTGACGATGGTTCCTTATCCGAAGTCAGTTATGTTATTCCCAAAAACGACTACAATTCTCTGCAAAATGGCGCGGAGTCATCGATATACTATGGAGATTTTAATACCTCTGGGCGTCGTTATTTTGCGGGATCATTTAAGAAAAAAATCCCGGTTTCTGAATAGTCAGACGCGTCTCAAAAAATCCCAAGAGGTCGGACGATGCTCTCCACCACTTTTTTTTGGGTATGTGAACAGCGCGGAGAATAGGGCTTATTGCTGCAGACCACCGGTATTTACGTGAGAGGTTGTCATAATAATACTTTTAAGCAGTATCTAAAGGTACTCTGGTCACAGATCACGAGCGAGAATCATGAGAAAAATTGCCCAGTCCCCTAGTCGCGAAGAGTTGCTGCGTTTTCGAGCGTTTTTAAAACAAAGCGGCATTGATTGCGAAGTCCGCCCTTTAGGTCAAGGCTACTCCCTTTGGGTATATGAGGAAAAAGACCTTGATATGGCTATCAGAGAGTGGGATCAATTTCTCGCCAACAAAGAGAGTCCTCGGTATGCACAAGCACTGCAAGCTGAAAACCGTGAAGAGCAAAAGCTAGCCCTCAAACAAATGGCAGAAGGGTTTATAGCGAAGCCAAAGGCGTTTGCGACTAAACCAGGCACGCAGTTAACTTGGGCTCTGATTTATATCAGCTGCATATTTTGGCTGTTGTCGCTCATTGAGCCATTGCGCGGCGTCGTTAGCAAACTCCTTATTTCTGAATATATTTCGCCCCGCTTTTTAGAGATCAAAGACGGACAAATTTGGCGCTTACTGACACCAATTTTTATCCACGGTGATATTCTTCACTTAGGCTTTAATATGTTATGGCTTCATCAACTGGGACGCCAAATCGAGCTTGTAGGCGGCAGGGCTTTTATGGTATTTCTTGTGCTGACAACCGGTATTGCCGCCAACCTTGCCGAGTATTATTACACAGGGCCGCTATTTGGTGGGATGTCTGGTGTTGTCTATGGAATGCTGGCTTTTATATTTTTACGTGAGCGACTAGATCCCATGAGTGGGTACCGCATGGATAATACCACTATGGTTATTATGTTGGTCTGGCTTGGGATTGGGTTTACCGGTATGTTTGGTAAAATTGCTAATGCCAATCATCTCGGCGGTCTCGTTGCTGGTGGTATTATTGCTTTTATCTTAAGCTCAAAAATAAAAACGAGGTAAATTAAAATTTACCCGGCATTAGAATCCGCTTTAATGCTAGAGCTTGCTCTCTGCAAGGCTACTTTTTCAAAACTCGAGACACATTGATTCCAACCTTCCATATCGGATAGTTCCCCAATGACAGAAATACCAAGATCAACCTCCCCAGATGTCAAATCAACCCTGCGGGTAACTTTTCCCATGAGAGAAACAGGTTTGGTGATACGTTGTAGTTTAGGGTCTACATTGATTTCTAGCAGGGTATTTTCTCTGTAGGGTAAGGGATTTGCCTGGGAGCGAATAAGCAGCCCTGATTTTGACATATTTTTGGTCACAAAATCAAATTGCAGTGATGTGCCGAAAGTCTTGACGCTGATTTCTAGGTCCCCTAAAACGGAAAACCTTTCGGCAACTTCGCGCGTTTCAATTTTTAATTTTGTCGGAATGGGTTTTTGGCTAAAAAACATAACGTAAATCCCCTCTAAAGTAATGATACAATTAAGCCAACTTCTTCAGTTATCGTTGAGACGAGCGATTTACTTTAATAATCTTCTTTGCTATTAGCAAATATAGCTACTTACGGCCTATAATTTCAGATTTTTAGAAAGGAGAACAAGAGGTTGCTCTCAAAGATGATGCTTGGTATCCTTTTTAGCCTAAATGATCACACCACAAAGGAAAGCATTTATGCTGACGATTAAAGAAATTCTTCAACTTAAAACGCCGCTTTTGTTCGATGGGGCGATGGGGACTTTACTTTATAATAAAGGACTTTTCATCAATCGTTGCTTTGAAATGGCCAATATTGAAAATCAGGCATTAGTGCTCGAAATTCATAATGATTATATAAAGGCAGGGGCACAGGTCATCACCACCAATAGTTGGGGTGCCAATTTTTTTAAGTTACAAAAGCACAACTTTCATGACCGCATCTACGAAGTGAATTTCAAGGCAGCGGAGCTCGCCCGTCGCGTCGCTCAAGACAAAGTTTATGTGGCAGGGAGTGTGGGTCCTTTGGGTGTTCGGATGGAGCCTTGGGGACCAACATCTTTTGATGAGGCTAAAAATGCCTTTGCTCAGCAAATTAAGGCTTTGGCGCAAGGGGGTGTTGACTTTATTTTGCTTGAGACCTTTGAGGATATTACGGAAATTGAGCAAGCCATAAAAGCAGCCCAAGAAGTCGCTCCTGAGCTTCCTATTTTTGCCTGTTTGATGATTGATTTACAGGGAAGTTTGCCGCTGGGAACTCCTATAGAATGGGCGGCAAAGACTTTAGACAAATGGAAAGTGGACGTTTTAGGTCTTAACTGCTCTGTCGGTCCCGGACCTATGTTAAGTGCTTATGACAAAATCCGTTCGGTAACGGAAAAGCCCATTATTCTGATGCCCAATGCTGGATTTCCGAAGCTGGTCGATGGGCGGCAGATTTACATGAGCACTCCCGAATATTTTGCAGAGTTCACGAAGGAATTTTTAAAAGCGGGTGTCCAATTTGTCGGCGGATGCTGCGGAACGACGCCGGAGCATATTAAAACCATGTACAACGTGCTTCGCTATCATTATGCCATGAGTGAAAGCCAAACCCGGGGAAGCAGTGGATTAAGGAGCAATCAGCGGGTCAAAATAATTGATCCTGCCGAATCGAAACGAGTTGCGCCTATTGAGTTTAAAGAAAAATCAGCTTGGTCTGCTAAAATCGCCGCAGGTGAAAAGGTGACCACAATAGAACTCCTTCCCCCGACGGGAGTTTTCATCGATAAACTGATTGAGCAAGCAATTCATGCCAAAAAATCTGGCGTTGATGCTATCAATATCCCGGATGGTCCGCGTGCTTCCGCGAGGATGAGTGCTCTCGCTACGGCCTTAATGATAAAGCAAAAAGCCGGGATAGAGCCTGTCCTTCACTATACGTGTCGGGACCGCAATTTGCTCGGTATGCAGTCTGATATGATCGGACTACATGCCCTGGGCATTCATAATGTTTTACTCGTAACAGGTGATCCACCAAAAATGGGTGCTTATCCCGATGCAACGGGAGTTTTTGATGTCGACGCCATCGGCCTCACCAATATGGTTTGTCAGTTAAACTGTGGCCTCGATTTGGGTAATCGCCCTATAGGGGAACCAACCGCTCTATCAATAGGTGTTGGTGCCAATCCCGTCGCACGTGACCTTAGTCATGAGAAAAAAAGATTTATCTACAAGGTCGAGGCGGGTGCCGAGTGGGCAATAACGCAGCCAATATTTGAGCCTGATTCATTACTGCGGTTTATCGATTTTTGTGCGCAAAATAAAGTGAGCATTCCTTTTATTGCCGGGGTTTGGCCTTTGACGAGTTACCGCAATGCAGTTTTTATGCATAACGAAGTTCCCGGGGTTGTGATTCCTCAGAAAATAATGCAGCGCATGGAAAACGTAAAAAACGATCCGGAAGAAGCCCGAAAAATCGGCATTGATATTGCGCGTGAAATGATTGAATGCATAGAGGATGTCATTCATGGGGTGCAGGTTTCTGCTCCCTTTGGACGTATGGATTTGGCGTTAAAAGTTTTAGGCAAAGCTTGATTAAAAACCAAAAAGCACTGGATAAATATTTAGCTTCTTATACTGCCCCTAGTGTTGATCTCCGGCAAACTCGCGAACTTTTGCCTTCATCTGTATATAGTGAGGCAGTTATCGTTCCTCTTTATGAGGAGAGTCAATTTTTTTTTCGTCTATTAGACTCTTTATCTATAGCGGCTCAAAAATATAAAAAAAAAATTCTGCTTGTGTGTGTTCTAAATCATCATCATGATAGTCCAGATTCCGTGATTCAAGATAATGGGCAGCTTCTTGCAAAGCTAAAAGGTTTGCTGACGGGGATCAAATACTTGACCAGTTTTAGCCGAAGCATGTGCGGTAGGCTTACCCACCATTTTGATATAGTTCTTCTTGATGCCTCGAGTGCTGCGACTTTGTTGTCCCCCAAAAAAGGAGTGGGGCTAGCCAGAAAAATGGCTGCTGATTTTTGTTTAGAGCTTTATCAGTGCGGAAAAATTAAAAGCCCTTGGCTTAGATCTACTGATGCCGATGTTGTGGTACCAGAGGATTATTTTGATGATCAGTGCACATTATGCCAATCAATAGCTTTCAAAGAAGGTTTAGGTGCGGATATTGTTGCCTTCACTTATCCTTTCTATCATGAAAGAGCCGGTCTCAACAGTTTTACCCAGAGAGCGTCACAGTATTATGATGCCTATTTAAAATATTATCCTGAGAAACTTCACCAGGTTGCTTCACCCTATGCCTTCTATGCCCTCGGTAGCATTTTGATGTTTCACGTGCATGCTTATGCCCAGGTTCGGGGTTTTCCTGAACGCGCAGCAGCAGAAGATTTTTATTTCCTCAACAAGTTGGCGAAGATTGGTAAAATTGCCCCGCTATCTTGCGCACCTCTCCAGATATCGGGAAGGGTTTCTTTACGAACGCCTCTAGGGACCGGAAGATCCATCGCTAAAATCAGCGAATCTTTAGAAGTGAAAAATGAGTACAGGGTGTATCACCCCGATTCATTTAAAAATTTAAAGTTTTTTTTAGCTTTGGCCTCAGATGTTTTGCTTAAAGAAAGTAGTAAGAGTCGAGATTTGTTAGAAAGCCGCCTTCTGTCCATCACGCAGAAGAATAGCAATATGGAGATTTTTGTGTTTCAGTTGCTGAGCGAAATAGAGTTCATAAAGACTTTAGAAAAAATTAATGCAGGCATGCAGACTCCTCTTCAGGCGCTTCACGAATTTCATTGCCGTTTTGACGGATTAAAAACATTACAGTTTGTCAAAGCAAGCTGCGAATATCTTTTTGGTTATGTGGGTCTAGGTACAGGAAAAATAGACATTTGAGTAGGGCGCCCTGCCAAATGCATAACGCTGGTGACTCCCTAAACTTTATTAAAAAAAATTCTGCAGGAAAAAATTTAAGGCATTAAGCAAAGCCCGGGGCCCTCTACTGGGCTTAAAATAATGGACAATTTTACGGCAAACACTAAATTGCCAAAAGGCTGGGATAATCTTTCATAAAATAAAGTCGATGATACCAAAACGTTGAAGAAATGCGGAATTTTTCTTAGGGATATTGCATGGAACACTTAAAAACTATCATCAAATACGGCATTAAAGCTAATGGACAAAAAATTGTTTTTGAACATGGTGAGTACCCGGGCATTATTATTGGGGGACGCGCGACGAATCTGGATAATTTTAGTGAGATAGACGACCACTTTATGAGTGATTTGGTCAAATTCCTTCTGCCCGATGAAAGTATGCGCCCAAGAAGTGCCAAGCCGGTGGAGTCAGTCCTCAATATTTCTAATAATTTTAAATTTCGGGTTCTTATTGGTATCGCACCAAAACCTTGGGTATACCTATATTTTCCTGGCCAAGATGATCTTGCTGAGCAGGATTTACGAGGAAAAAATATCGTAAATAGTGAATTCACCCAGGCACATACCATCGAGCCAGGTTTATCTGGTGTTTTCTCATTGTCATCTGTGCCCCCAGTACCTAAGACAAGCCCAATTTCATCGCCTGATATTGCTGCTAATGTTGATGGCCATATGAGTGCCCAGAAGCCCCCCCTCAGTGAATCTCCTTCGGCTCAGGCAATCGCCGGTGAACCGATGCCACCTGAAGGGTTTAATTTATCAGCTCCTGACGAAAATTCGTCATTAGATTTTAGCATGGGCCTTACGAATGATGCCTCCAGTCTCCCAAATTTTAATTCTGATGAAAACTCACCGGCAATAGGCGCTGATGAAGGTGCTTTAAGCTCATCGATTGATACCTCTGGAGATGAAAATGCCTCTAGTATAGACGATCAGAATGGAGGACCTGGGGCTGGGGCAGACTCTATGTTTCAACTGAGCTTTAGTGGTACAGAAGATATTAAGGAACCGTCTAGCTCGGATGATTTAGGCGTTTCTTCCGAATTCATGAGTAGTATTAATGGAGAAAATCCTGAAAATTTGGCGGGAGAGAGTGGTCTCGCCTCTTCTGAGGATAATATTAATTTTTCCCTAGATTTTGATGGTAAAGCTTTTGATTCGGTTGATGTTAGTTCGGGGCATGATAGCGAGGAGAAAAAACCATCGCGGGAAAACATAGGGCTTGGAGCAATCCCTGCTGCCATTGATACTAGTAATTTGGGTGTTAGTGTTGTGGATTTTGAAAAACAGGTTACTGAACCTAATGCTGAAAATCAAAATGCCGAAATGTCTGAAAACCTTATTCCCGTGCAGATAACTCCTGAAAAACTTTCGCAGGTAGCACCATCTAAAGCCGTGCAAAATACTTCGCCTCATCAGAGTAATCCAGAAAAAAAAGTTACGACTGAATCGCCTAAAATCAATGCTCATATTCAGCCGTCACTTCAGAGTCAAGTGCCGACTAGCACTTCTCATGAACCAGAAGAAGTTTACACATTCACCTTTGGCGCTGATGATGGCACGGCTCCCGTGCAGGTTAAAGAACCAAAAATTGATGCCATATTAAAGGATATGATAAGTAAAAAAGCCAGTGATCTACATCTAACGATCGATCAGCCTATCATGTACAGGGTAGACGGAGAAATGATGCGCATCGGTGATTCTCCTGTTAAAGCAGAGCTCATGAAAGAACTCCTTTTGCCCATCATGCCTGACCGAAACATAAAGGAGTTTTCCTTAGACAGTGATACTGATTTTGCTTATGAAATAATGGGCGTTGGGCGATTTAGGGTTAATATGTTTCGTGATCGCAATGGGGTGGGAAGTGTTATGCGCCATATCCCTTCAAACATTCTCACTATGGAACAATTGGCTCTCCCGGCTATTTTTAAAAAATTTTGCTATCTGAGCAAGGGTCTTGTTGTGGTCACTGGTCCCACGGGAAGTGGAAAATCGACTACCCTTGCCGCGATGATAGATCATATCAATAAAGCCCGTAAAACGCATATCATTACTGTAGAAGATCCGATCGAGTTCGTTCATCCTCAACAAAATTCCTTGCTCAATCAAAGAGAAATGGGGCGGCACACGAAGTCGTTTACCCGTGCTTTACGAGCAGCGCTGAGAGAAGATCCAGATATTGTCCTAATCGGTGAAATGCGCGATTTGGAAACGGTGGCGATTGCCATAGAAACGGCAGAAACAGGACACTTAGTTTTCGGGACTTTACATACCAATACAGCGGTTTCGACGGTTGACCGTATCATCGATCAGTTTCCGACGGATCAGCAAGAGCAAATTCGCATGATGCTCGCATCCTCGCTAAAAGGGGTTATTTCGCAAACACTTCTGAAAAAGAAAGGCTCGGGTCGCGTGGCAGCACACGAAATATTGGTGGTTAATGATGCGGTCGCCGCAATGATCAGAGAAGGCAAAAATCACATGGTGGCAAACCATATGGCGACGCAAAAATCTGAAGGCAACGTCCTTCTTAACGATGCACTTCTTAATCTTATGGAATCAGGAAAGGTCGAGCCTATTGAAGCGTATATTAAGGCCATTGATAAAAAAGATTTGGTGGAAAAAGCAAAGCGCAAAAATATCGTTATCAATATTGATCTTCAGGAAAAACCGGCGGCATAGTTTTGGTTTTGTTTATTGCCTAATGGAGCTTATTACCAATAGGCGGCAGGATTCCTATAGGCACTACAAACAGGATCGGCTGGTCCCCAATCTGGAGGCGGCGCGGCAGGGAAGGGCGTTTCCCAATTGCCTGTATAGTCAACACCCTGTATGACTTCAAAGTGAAGGTGAGGTGCTTCGGAGTATCCTAGGTTTCCTAGTCCTGCGATAACTTGGCCTCGTCTGACACAACTCCCAACTCTTACTCCATTGGCGACGCTTTGGTTGTGAGCATAAGTGGTATATAAGCCGGGACCATGTTTAACAATAATAGCCATGGGACCACGACCAACACCATTGGCTTCCTCGTAGGGGCTTGACTGGAACCACATATTGCCAATGTGTACAACAATGCCAGTAGCTGCGGCTACAATATCGGTACCACGACTTGCAAAAATATCAATTCCGGTATGAAACCCACAAAACATATAGTTGCTATAGACTTTAAATGCCTGTCCCGTATAACCAGAGGGAACCGGATAGACAATCTTCTGGGAAAAATTGTCTGAACAGGATGACGTGTCTGTTGTGTCTGTTCCGCTACTGGTGGTAACGGTAACTGCACCCTCTAAATCATATTTCTCGCCTGAGCAGTCAACATACTGAAAGTTAACCCACCCTTCAACTTTTGCGCCACCTGGGCCTATAAAGGCAATTTTTAGCCAGATATTTTTTGGCTTGTCGCGATCGATGGTATCCTCAGGATCTGGCTCTATCACGCCACCATTGGTTTCATAACCGGTGACCTTAAAACGGGTGCCAATAGCAATGCTTCCAATAACATTGTCATTCGCAGACGGCCCACTGCGCACCCGCAAACTTTGACCAGCAGGGAGACCTACCGTAGTACCAGAAAGGCAGGCGGTTTTTGCAAAAGCCTGAAATGAAATAGGAAAAATCGTTATTAATAAAAAGACAGCAAACCAGTTCACAATATCTCGGCGGAGCAAGAAACAGAGCCTTGGGTATATAGAGATGGGGTGGTAGTAACCCATATTTAATCCTCACATTTAGTGCTAAAAAACTCTAAAAATAGCTTTTTATCAAAGTTAATTTAGGAAAAAAAAGGCCTAGCAAGCTCGATTTAAGCACACAGTATCGGTTGTTGAAGAAACGGTCAAGAAACTTAGAAAGCTTGTGTACACTGCTGTGTACGCTTTTCATCTTGCTCAAGTGCACCATGAACTTGACCGGGGCGGTGTTGGTTGTAGGAATAATGACTTTACCCCTAGGCTTGTTCTACTGGGGGGGGGGATGGTCAAGCGCAATAATTCTTTTTTTGGGGGAGATGGACATTTCGACGTACCTCCCCAATCACTGAGACATGCTGCCCGGAAGCTGCCACGTAATCAACCAAAACCTAAAATTCATTAGGTGAAATGAAGACAGTTAAAATAAATTTGACAGGGGTAGAATTTTAGATAATGGTGAATACTTTTATTGGGTATTTTTGCCTTAAATTAAACTTATCCACGTAGAGTGTCATCCCAAGAAACATGAAGGATAAAACGAGTGAATATTAAACAAATTCAGGAAGCGCGAGAGTCATTTGGTATTGATGACTGGGGAGCGGGTTATTATGGTATCGATGATCGCGGCAATGTCGTGGTTCACCCGGATCGCAACGAAGAAAACTCGGTACCTTTACCGGAAGTCGTCGAAGAAGTTAAAGATGCTGGACTAAAATGTCCGCTGATCATCCGTTTTCCTCAAATAGTTGAAAAACAGCTTGAACTTATGCACAAAGCCTTTCGTGACTCAATTTGGGAATATGAATACCGGGCAAAGCATTTTGGTGTTTTCCCGTTTAAGGTCAATCAACGTAAGGAATTTATTGATACTATTGCTGCGGCAGGCAAACGTTTTGATTATGGTCTTGAAGTGGGTAGTAAGACAGAGTTTATTGCGGCGCTGAGTTATAACTTAAGCCCCAAAGCCTTGCTTATCTGCAACGGCTTTAAAGACGCTGAATTTATTGAGATGGGCTTTATCGCAAGTGCTATGGGAAAAAATGTGGTTCTTGTCGTAGAAGGACCTGATGAGCTGCAAACCTTTGTGCGTTTAGCCAAAGATGCGACCCATATACCTGATATTGGCTTAAGGGTGCGCCTATACAGCAAAGGCTCAGGCAAATGGGAAAAATCAAGTGGCGACACCTCAAAATTTGGCCTCACCACGTCAGAAGTTTTACAGGCACTAGAGCTTATTGAGTCAGCTAGGCTTCAAAAACATTTAACCATGCTGCATTTTCATATTGGTTCGCAAATTACGCAGATCAAGCGGTTTAAAAATGCCCTAAAAGAAGCATCACGGGTTTACGCCAAAATATACAAAATGGGATTTAGGCCTAAATACCTCAATATTGGTGGTGGAGTCGGGGTTGATTATGACGGAAGTAAAACGTCATTTCAATCAAGCGCGAATTACTCTCTGCAGGAATTTGCCAATGATGCTGTCTATGTCATTGGTGACGTCTGCAACAATGAAGAAGTCCCTCATCCCAATATCGTTACCGAAAGCGGGCGCGTGATCGCAGCTTATCACTCGGTGGTTGTGACAGATATCAGAGAAGCCCAGGGCACAGAAACTACTTTTATCGATCTGAACTCAAATATTGAAATTGAAAAAATTCATACCAAACCATTGCGCGAGTTATACTATATTTATGAAAACATGAATAAAAAGAATTTTTCTGAATACTATCATGACTCCGCAGAATTTCATGAAGAGCTTTTTACCTTATTCAATCTCGGATATATTGATCTACGTGAACGCGCCATGGGCGAGGAATTATTTCAAGCCATTTGCCGTAAGGCTTTGTATTTCTCTACCTTCCAGCCTCGTGAATTAGAAGAATTTGATCATTTGCAGCGCAGAATGGTGACAAAATATTTGGCTAATTTTTCTATTTTTCAGTCAATTCCTGATACCTGGTCCATCGATCAATTGTTTCCGGTCATGCCTATATCGCGTCATGATGAGAAGCCTTCGCATAAAGGGACGATCGTCGATATTACCTGTGATTCGGACGGCTGCTTAGACCGTTTTATAGATAAAAGAGAGATTAAACCTGTCCTTGATTTGCACACACCCGATGAAAAAAATCTTTACTATATCGGATTTTTTTTGGTGGGAGCTTATCAGGAAAGTCTCGCCAATGAACACAATTTATTTGGCGCTATTAATGAAGCTGAAGTTGTCCTGGATAAAGATGGCTCTTGGAAAATCAGTAAATTAACTAAAGGTGATCCGATTTGCGAACTACTTGAATCTAGAAATTATAACCTTGAAGAAATAGTTTCTAGCTATCAAGATCAGCTTGAGCGATCAGAAAAGTTGGAAATGATAACAAGTGAAATTTCGCAAAAACTCCTGGAACGACTTAAGGAATTTACCGGTGCCTATCCTTACCTAGGTGAATCATAACGGGATATTATTAATCCTTACGCGATATGCCTTCGGGTCTGCTACTACGGATGAAAAATACAAGAATAAGGTTGCTAAAATCGAAAAAACCAAGTTTTCATTGTGATGGATAGACATTTTTCCACAACAAGAAAACTGGTTTTCCTAAATTGGTTCGAGTTTTCTTAGTTCCAGATAAAACGGTTGGTATTCAAAAATCCCTGGCACGCAGCCATCCAAATGCCAGAGGGGTTTTGACGAGTCCTTACTTTAAAACTTAATAGCAAAAGACAGTTTTCACTAGTCACTGAGGCTTCGCATTTTTCTTGGGTCGGCTTTTTTTGCTCTCCGGCTACATTAGCATCTATATCTTTGCTCGCACATATAGAATAAGGTAGCCACCCTAATACGGCAGCTTGTGCCAAGCTTTGAGTCAAAAAATTAATAGATAAAAGTAAGAATGTAAAACCTAATATTTTTTTAGATTTCATTTGGTTAGCTTCCTCTCGTTCAAAGATTATAAATTCTAAAACAATCACGCTAAAAACATGAGCTGCGCAATTGATTTTCCGATTATCACAGTAAATTAAAAAAGAAAACCATTTTTTGTCAAAATTCAAAATCAATAGAAGAACGTGTTTTAAGGGCGTTGTTTCATAAATATACTAATAAAGTTAATTACCTACTATACGCTAACGATAACGTTTTCGTCAGCGTCGACCAAATCGTAAGGGTATGGGCGTATATCGATTGAGCGTAGTCTTTGGTGCCCCCGATTTATAATTTCAGTTTCGTTAGCATGGCGACAATTCGTTCCAGTAGTCTCTTACCAGCATCGACCTTAAATTCAAATGCAAGTTTGATCTTTTTGCTGACATCTAATACTCCCCCGCATTCTATTGCGCTGCCTCTTGCTATGGCAAAAAATCTTTTCTAGTCAGTTTGAGTTTTTTTTCCTGCATTTTCGAAAGTATCAAGTGGAATGCTAGGGCCTGTACTCACATCTAATTTAAACTATTGAAATCAAAACAGTTTCTCACGACAATCTTTTTTAAAAAACAAAAGGAAGCTTGAGAAACATGTTACGGATGATGCTAACCGATCAAGGATGG
>JAUILP010000018.1 GCA_030432875.1 Oligoflexia bacterium
GAATAATGAACTCGCAGGCTCTTCAAAATTAGCACCAGCCTCGACCATCCTTGATCGGTTAGCATCATCCGTAACATGTTTCTCAAGCTCCCTTTTGTTTTTTAAAAAAGATTGTCGTGAGAAACTGTTTTGATTTCAATAGTTTAAATTAGATGTGAGTACAGGCCCTAATAATCAATTTCTCCCCCAAAGGGACTTTACATAAAACGCTTAAATAAAAATCTATCGTGGCAATAGGTTAGATAAATAAATGATATCAGACCTTCGCCATTATAAATCACCAAGGCTATAAACGCCCTGCTGGATAAGGACTCTAGGCGTACTAGTGGCGGTTTCTTCTGGTACCTAGGCCTTCTCCAACTGGTTATTTCCTTACTAGACCGAGGCCATTATGTTGCACCCACCGGGGCACACTTACAAAGCTTACGCATTGAAGTCGAATACCTCCAAGTCTACGCTGGTCTGATTGACGCCCATACCCCATGATCAGGTCCACGACTACGCTGACGCAAACGATTACGTTACATGAAAGTGATCATAAACATGAGCGTAGACCACTAACTTTATTGCCTTATTTATGCAACAGCGCCATTAATTACCTGAGTGGCACCAAAAAAATAAACTTTTGCCCTCTTTGTACCGAAAAGATATGCGAAGGAGTATATAAAAATTAACCATATAACTTCAAAATCGAAGAGATTTTCCGAGGCCTGCAGGCGTATGCCTATAGCAGGAATGACTCTCGTGGAAATCATCGTTTCCCTGATGCTTTCTATGTTTCTTGTTGTCGTAGTCATGCGTAGTTTTCTACCCTTGGTGAGTGGTGAGCAGCAAACTCTTGCCATTAATCACAACAGAGAAATACTTCGTTCCTTTGAAACGGCTATAGCAGAAAAACTCTTGTTTAAAAAAGAAATAGTATCTGGCACCCTTGCCGAGAGAAATCTCATTATGTTTTCGATGATCAATTCAAATGGTCAAACCTATAGAACTTTACGCTGTAGTCCCTTTTTTTTTAGGGATACTCAGCATGGTAGCAATCCACCAAAGTATTACTCATTAATGGCAGGAGAATTTGGCTCTGGGAAATTTGCTAGTAAGTTTTTATATAGCTCAAAACACCGGGATTTTAAACCGATTGGCGGTTCTGGTGTCCCTAAGCCTTTGAATGATGCCAGAGAGCGCTGCCTTGATTATGGACACCAAATCAACCTTATTAATGATCAAACCTCAAGCCTAAACTTTTGTGTCAAAATAAGTAGCGATATCCCTAGGCACGGTAATGGTTTGGCTTATAGTACCGCTGATGAAGAAGAATTTAAAAAAATATCCCATCAGGTATTTTCATCACAAAATAGTATTTTTTCAGAAATCCATGTTGACTTTGTCGATTTGAGAACGGGAGAACCCGTAATTTGCAAAAATGTTGGTTCCCTTGAAAATGTGGGTGCTCATATATTTTATACTATGTACTGGCATAAAGAACGGTTCCAAGCTGGCAATATATTTTTTAGCCGAAAGTCGGGCTATTTTCTGGGAACACCAAACTCAAATTAAATGAGCAGATATGAAACAGATTATGATGCCATATTTTTATCAAACACGGGAAGGAAAGCTTGGGTTCTCTCTAACAGAACTGGTTATCGGTTTAGGTATTTTTAGTTTTATCTTGATAGGTCTGATGACCCTAATCACGCATATGGACCAAAAAGAAGAGTGGCTAAAATCTCGAGCGACGACCCATGCTGAACTAGATGCCACTCTTCAAACAATAGAAAAATTTTGGGACCGGATAGACTGGGAAACCCTGAATTCGCTTAGTGTAGAGTCGCATCACAAGAAATTCACTTTGACCCGTCCTATCAATATGCATGAGAATGAAAGCCTTACCGTTTCCCAGGCTTGTCAAAGAATGAAAGGTCTTCCAAAAGAGTTGGCCACTACCGATGCTAAACTGATTAGCGGCTTACAAATTATGAAAAAATGCGGCAGCGCCCTTTGCCCGAAAGGAGCTTTGCCTGTGGTAAAGCTTTCTTATTTGCGTAGCGGCAAGCTAACAAAAAGGAAATTTTTTCCGCAAAGTGCCAAAAGCAATACTTTTTTGGGGTCTACATTGGGAATTGGCATGTGTGCTTTCCCCTCTAGCGATGGTGAACGCCTGCAAATAGAATTAGAGGGGATATTTTTCAGTAGACATGAAAAAGCGGCACCTTTCAGGAAAATGACTATGTTTCGCACCTTAACCAAAGGAAACCGTATTGGAGATGACGTCAAGCTATTTGAAGACGGTGATTCTTTATGAGGATCGCATATGAAATATAGTTTTTTTGAGGGGAAAAAATTGAAGCGAGGTAACGTTCATTATCTATTATTTATTGGATTCATGAATATCATCGTGCCATCTGTTGTCTTTGGGTATACCGCAAATTCCATCAAGTTAGAAATGATGGAAAAAGGAGGGTATAGGGTGTATATCAACTACACTATCCCAGAAATCCAAGAGTTTCGCGAAGCCTTTGTTGAGTTCAGGAGCAAAAAAGAAGCCGATGATTTTTATAATGAAATATTGCAAGGAGCTGATTTTTTTCTAAAAGACCCAGAAAAAAACCGCTTTTCACCAACCCCAAAGGGACCGAGACCCTGGTAGTTTTTTTTACCTTAGGAAATCCCTAGGCAGACCATTCTGGAATGATTTTACCCTCTGCATCTAAAAACTCTAACGTGCAGGACAATTTTATCAATTGCGGGGCTAGAGAATGTAATGAATATATTTCTCCCGCTGCTAAAACATTTTTTTCTCTGAGTTTTTTTTGAGTAAGATATTCCAGAAGTCCCACGAGATCCAGATGCATGGAAAGAGCCTGAATATAAAGATGTTGCCACATTTGCTGATGAATTGACATCCAGTCTTTTGTTGATAATGGCATGAGAAAATTTACAGCCTTTTTAATATCATCTAACGGTATATTTTTAAGAATAGCAGAGAGTTTTTTGCTATCAGCATCGATGACTTGGGATAAGCGTCCAATGAAGTCAGCCTGAAAATGATTGTGCAGCATATGCACGATCTTCGCGAGTTGCCTGAGTGGATCAAGACGCAATATATTATAGTAACCCAAATTTACACTTAAAACCGTGACAAATAATCGATGAAAAAGATAGCTTACGGGTGCTTTTTGATAATATGACATATCGATATAAATCGCTCTCGTCCTGTTATGATAAAATATTTCTGAACCTAACCCCTTCAAATTTATAGCGCCCACAATTTTTTTATTACTAATCATAAGAATCTCTGCCATCGCAGCGTCTTTTGCCAGACCTTCATTTAAAGAAATGACTCGAGTCATTTTGTTAAGGTTTAAATGATCGACGCGAAGTTTCACCATCAAATAGTGAGAACTAAAATTTTCATAAAAATATTGAGAAAAAACTCGCGACAAAATACGCAGAGCCTTATCTTGATGACTGCGGATTAACTTTGGGACAAGGTCTTTTGGATAGGCCCTTACCTTTGCAATTGGATATGGCACTAAAGAAGGATCCTGCCATATTGGCCATTGCCACTTTTCAAGAATACTCATTTCTCCTGAAATAAGACTCGTGACTTGCAAACCCATGTGCTTACCAAAATCATCCTCTGAACTCAGGAACACCTGTTCAGGAACTTCACGTGTGACTTGATTATCTTCAGAAATTTTTCGCCAATCAATGTTCGCCTTTCTTTGACTTGGTGGTTCATTGAGAGGTGGAGAATATGGCTGTTTGATAGAGCCTAAGGATGTTTTGCCTTCTGCACTAAAGTTTGGCGGTAATGCCGGTGGCATTTGGTTCATTTTCTCCGGTAAGGTCACAGGTAAACTTTTGATCTCGCGCTTATGAGAAGAGTTCATATCTATCTTGGAAGACGCATTATCCAGGTTCCTCGGTACGGGACTTATCTGACTCTGTAAAAGTTGGGTGACATGGCTCAGTTTTATCTCGATATCTGGACAAGAAATGCCAGAGGTAATAGCGATTTTCCAAAAATATTCCGATGTTTTATAATCCCTACGCATGAAAGCAAGACTGGCAAAATAATCCATTAAGGGTAGACTTTGATAAAAATAGTGCTGTTTTAGATTTTCTACTTCCCCAATCAAAAATAAAACCTCTGGCAAAGCTTCGGTAAATTCAGGTGGAATAAGTTTAAATTTTTCTTCATCGATCAAAATTTTGTATTTTTCTTTTAAACTCTCACCCGAAGTAAAAAATCCTGGATTTGCGAGCATTTGATTTCTTAAGGCATATTCACGCAGTATTTGTTTTTCGATTTGAGTAACTTTTTCATCTAACTTTTTAATGTCCCGCTCACCATATTCATAAATTTCTGGATAAAGATGTTGAACATTGAGAAAGCTACAATATTTTTCTGAATAAATTCCTGGTGCAGAACTAGCATAAATAGCACTTTCATCCGTCGCTCCTTTTTCGCTACCTGATGACTTAGCAACAGACCCAGAAATAGTGATAAGTAGCTTATTTTCTTCAATATCAATATCAATAAGAGCGCCAAAAATTGGCAGTAGGTTCTCGATCAGCTTTGAAGGTTTGGGTTTTAGGCCTTCATGTGCCAAATCTTTGCTGCTCAAATGTTTGAGGGAACAAAACGCAACTAAGGTATTTAATTTTACCTCAGTAGAATTTTTTTGCGACAGTCCCAATGTAAAGTAGGCCTGGCAAAAACTTTTTAATCCATCAAAAAGGATCTTTGCTTTGGGTCCCCCACCCCAGTAGTCATTATATAAGAATCCAAAATTACCTCGATCTACGTAGCATTGAATTTTGAAACATACTACTTGAGGACACACTAACGGTGTTTTACCCTGATTATCGAGATTTTTTAGACTTGGCAAACGAATTTTGCTACTTTCACAAATCACGGAAATAGAATAATTATTGTCATGAAGAACTCTTACCGTCAAATCATCACCGTATTGGGCTTCAACAAATGCCTTTAACTCTGCTTGTAGATCAACCAAACTGAAGGCTAATGTGATCTCAAATTTTTTTTGATCAAAAAACCGCAAATGGTTAACGGAAAGGTTATGCCACCCTGAAGTTAACTTTGGTATCGCTACATTTTTAGTGTTTTTTTTTGCCAATTTTGCTCTTTTTCCAATATCATACTATTTAGGAATCAACCTATTATCCTCTCTAAAAGCAACCCATAACGCACATTGTTCTTAGTGAGACGCACTTAAGTTCTCCTAAGACCAGGGTAAAATAATTACAGCGCCGCCCGTTAATCACTATAAAAGCGTTATTACTTATGGAAGCAAACTTATGGCCCCGTAACCATCATTTGACCGCACAGATTCATATTATCGTTTCGGAGATACACAGAAAATCTTAAGTAGCATCTATTCACAGGTGAGAAATAAGCTATAATAAAAGCTAAGGGTAGACGAAAATGTGAAATTACTGATTCTATAGCAACGAAAATGCTCATCCAACACACGTCTTTGAAGAAAACATCAATTATTACCCTGATTAATTTTATCTTCTTGTGACGGGAGTTTCTTTTCTCATGAATATTATCAGGATAGACAACCGGATAAAATGGATAAATAGGTTTTTTAGTGCCGAGGATCTTAGCTCTATTAAAGACTTTTGTCTTGGACTTGAAAAATCCTATGAGGTAAACCTTAAGGGAGCACGCCAATCATCGGGTCTTTTACTCATAGAAATTTTATATGCCCTGACGCGTCATAGAATTTGGCATGAATCGCCATCATTTAAAGTATTTCTCAGTGATTATATCGCCGCGTCTTATGAGGTAAGCTTTGAAAAATCTAAGAATTTTCTCGAGGTTATCCAAAAATACTGTCTAAACCATTTTTCTGCAATTTTTCCAGAGCCTGTTAATAATGACCAAGAGTTTTTAAAATATCTCGTGGTAAATGTTGTTCTCTCTACGAATGAAGTCGCACTTGAAGAAGATATTGGTCTGGGTGGTACCTTTATAAAAAAAATAAAAAAAATAGTATTGCGAGATATAGCCAGTGATTATCATTCATTTACACAAGATGCAGAATATAAATTTTGTTTAGCTCTACATGAACTTCTCAGCGAATCCCAGAAAAAAGAAAATTATTTTCACTTAAAACGATTTGAATATTTTTTGCTTGAGCACAGACCACCAAAAATAAAGGACTTTGATCAAAACTTAGTTATTCAAATTATTGAAAACCTTCTAATTATTGGTCTGGGGTTTGAGGCTACCCAAAAATCATTAAGCAAAGAGGCTCTCGAATCATTATTGTCATTTGATCTCATTTATCTAAAAGATCGTCTTTATAATCAAAATATTTATGCGCTTACAGAAAGTGCCGCCGAATTAACAAGCTATTTTGTTTATGAATCATTTGTAAAAAGAGGAATACCAGATGCCCCAGAGACCTTAATCGCAGGTTTAAATGCTTACTATCAAAAAGCTCTTTTACAGGCTTTCCATACCACTCATCAACAAAAAAGCCTTGATTTTATTAGAGATAATTTTTCTTCCATCATTCCAAAGGCTCTCAATCTCTTACTTGATGCTACTTCAGACGAATATTTTTGTGATGCGCTTCTAGATATTATCCGAACAAATATTTCTCATAATGATAATTCATTTCAAAAAAGAGACCTAACAAAAGTCCATGAACTTTTCTCACGCTGTTGAACCAAATATCCCTTGCTAAATCAGGTAAAATAAATGAATATTTACTCGGTCAACAAGTATAAAACACGAGTAATTTTCAGTAGTCTCAATGCTAACACCACAAGAAGTTGAAAAACTTGAGCAATTAGGCCTAAATAGCCAGCGAATCTCCCTACATGTAGAGCGGATACGAAATTTTTTAAAGACGCGTAGTAAACACACATTTAAAATAAATTCTGCCTGCAGTATAGAAAATCATGGTGTTTTAGAGCTCTCAAGCTTGACTAAAAAACTCCCCTTTAAGACCCGATCCACAGCCTATTTAAAAAAATACGTTTCGTTTGTTCCAGCAGCAGGAGCTTCAACCCGCTACGCCCAAATAATAGACGAACTCCTCCAAGGTATAGCAAGCAAAAACTTCGATTCGGCAGCGACTATTTTCGACCAGCTATTAGAACGTGGTTTTTTAGACTGCGCCTTACCGCCGCGCATTCGCAGCGCTTTTGAACGTGCTGTGCCCGCTACAGTTGAAGGTTGGGAGCAACTCAGTCGATATCTCCTCGAATTAAAACAGACCAAAGCGCTGCTTCCTGCCGTTAAAAATGGCACATCTTTTCTTGAAATTAAATTAAAAGAATGTGAACGCTTAGGTGAACTCGGCGGGATCTGTTTTGTTGTCCCTTATAAGGGAAGCCAAATCTTTTCTTCTTTTTGTGAAAAAATCGCAAAAGATAAAAACATCCTGTTTTTAGAGCAAGATTTATCTCTTTCGACAGTAAGAATCAATATGACGGGAGAGATAGTCCGCGATCATGATAACTCTGAAGATTTTTCTATAGTTCCTGCAGGGCACGGAGCTTTGGTTGAGGTCATACCTAAGGTAAAAAGTTTTTTTTCTGACACTCAAGGGATCTTCATTAGAAATATCGACAATGTCATCGGTACCCAAGAAAAAGCTGTAGAAGCTAGTAAATGTTTTTTATTCTGCCACAGTTTTTTATTAGATCAACTCACTGCAGTGCGAGCCCACCTCAAAGAAGACAATGTTGATCAGGCAAAAGCTTCAGCCCAAACCATACTTATTCATTTTGATTCTCACCAAAATCTCTCGTTGCATAAACAAAGCTATGAAGAAATTTTAGCACTGTGGCCAAGTCATACCCATGAATTATTACGGGTTCTTATTAATGTTTTTCACACGCCCCTAAAGCTCCTTAAAGACAGTCGCGTTGAAAATCTTTTAGCTCTGTATAGCAGACCGCTCGCTTTTTTTGGGGTTGTTGCTAACACAGGCAAAGACATCGGTGGGATTCCAGTTTTAGTCGAGCAACCTTTAGGTGATACCAAAGTGTCGTTGGAGCTTCCGCATATTTCTCCTGACGATCAGCGTTTCTACTTTAGTGACCCAAAGAATGCGCCTTTTTTTAACCCGTCATTTGTAGCCATTGAACACTTTGATGACCCACAAAAAGCCTATGAATTAAGTCCTGATTTTTGGATTTTAGCTGAGAAAAAATTTCAGGGACAACCGGTATATTATCATGAGTCAGTTATTTATGAGCTCATTGGCAATAGCGTATTCGCTAATTTAGTTTTTATTGAGATTCCGCGTTATCTATTCAATCCATGTAAAAGCATCGAAGATACAAAAAGTACGTCGTTACTTATCTAATTTCTGGGGATCTCTGGCTGTGGTCTGCAGTACCATGCTTCCCATCACTTTTTTTTATTTATATTTTTCCCTCGCCTCTCCAATAAAAAATTTCTGAAATTTTAAATTTAGGAAAATTCTGCCTAGTGCCAAAGTTTATATAAGCAAAGTCTGCCTGTTGCAGTTCATGCATTATGTTTAGAGAATAGAGTTATACCCAAGCAAAGTTCTTTCATTTAACTCGTGAGGTTTTCATGTTTAAGCAGATCACTTTGAAAAAATTTGCCGAAGCATTAACGGAACTCGGCCATGATCCCAAAATTTATCATGGTCGCAAACTCTCCCTCGACAAGTTATGTGAAATATATGACATAGATGCCGAAACTATTTATGATGCTGCCCTAAATAACGAACTCAGTGTTTACTATGATTATCCAGCTGATTTAGCTTGGGTTGATGCTCTAGAAGCCGCACATTTTTTTTACTGTATTAAAAGCAGGAAAGCGCTGTATAGCCGAAGTCTATAAATTACCAAAATTTATTGATCGTAACCCTTACAAATCCTCTTTAGGGGAGTGATTTAACACGACCCAAAAATCTAGAGTAAATTTTCTATTACAATAAAAAATTCTTGGTTGCCATCGCGACCTTTGATTTTTGCAGGCACCGCTGCATGCCTAAGCTTCAGCTTTAAGGGGGCACATGCAGAAATGACCTGATGCACCGCTTCCTGTCTAAGCCCAGCATCGGAAATAACTCCTCCTTTTGGGACCTTTTCCTTCGCAAGTTCAAACTGGGGCTTAATTAAAATAATAGCTAAAGTCTTATCGCTCATTAGGCGTTTAATAGTCGGCAGCAAACACGCGACACTGGTAAAGCTAATATCCGCGAGAATAAGATCAAAAGGAGGATGCTCTAAATCAACAAATTTTCTAATATCTGTTTGTTCAAAGGAAAGCACCCTTTTATCAGTTTTAAGGCGCCAGTGAAGCTGTGCAGTACCGACATCAACCGCATAGATCTTAGATGCGCCAAGCTGCAGGGAACAATCGGTAAATCCTCCAGTTGAAGCACCAATATCTAACACGCAGGCGCCATAAAAAAAATCGGCTAAGCTCAAATCAGCAATTAGACCACTGAGTTTTTCTCCTGCGCGACTAACAAAAGGTTTGACTTTGACCTTAATTGTCGCTCCAGTAGGCACCACAAACCCAGGCTTATCAACTATAATATCATCGACTTGAACCTGCCCCGCTCTTATATAAGCTTCGGCTTCCTTGTATGATTCTATAGCGAGAATCCCAGCCACCGCTGAGTCAAGACGTTCTTTTTTGGTGTTTACCTTGTGGTGAATATGAGATTTATGCATGCCAAGTTATTAACATTTTTGCGTCCTTTTTATCAAGCCAAATTTCCTTTACCGGAACATAAATAGCTATAATAACGATATTATTTTTGCGGACCAGGAAAAATCTTTAATGGATCATAAAATGAGCCGATGACAGAAGGGACATTGACGTAACCCGGCTTAAATGCCTCGCGCATGATAGCTACCCAGCTCAAGGGAGAATACAATGAGTCAGGATGCTGTGAAGCTTCTTAAAATTGATGACAAATCATTAGTATCGGATTTAGACAAAGCAGGATACCGTAAAATGGGTGTTATTGTTAAAGCTGTGCACAGTGAACGAGAAGCCTATGCTGCTCTAAAGAAAGATAGCTATGACGTCATTCTTATTAATCTCGATTACCCAAACGTCAATGCGATGAGTTTTTGCCAGCGACTAAAAAATGACCCGAAATACAGTGACCTTCATGTCATTATTACGAGCGTCAACGCAAAAGTTAAAAATCAACAAGAAGCTCTATCGGCTGGAGCCAGCCTTTTTATTGAGCAGCCCTTTCCCCGTCCGTTTTTAGTAGAAAAAATTAAAAAAATGCTTGAGTTAAAAACTCGCGATGAGCAAAGAATTGCTGGGGACGCGAAACTCGTGATAAAAAGGCAAGGATCTGTACTGCCTTGTGTTTTAGCAGACTTATCAAGTTCAGGTATTCTTGTTTATTTGGAAGACGGCATTAAGTTAGGGGAAGCTGTCGCCATCGAATTAAGTCTCCCCATGGTTAAAAAAACACTCCGTATAGCCGGAGAAGTTGTTCGCCAAGTAGATAGTTCTAAAAGTGTCACGGCAAGTGGCGATGAACTGGTTGGCGGCATTGGTATGGGGATAAAATTTGTCAGTATGTCCACCGCAGATCGCAATGAACTAGAAAAATATGTTCACATCAATAATAGCAAAGACCTGAATATGATCTACTATCTATAAAGATCAAGTTCACACATATTAAGTCCGGTATTTCCTCTTTGAATGAATTGGTGCTCCTTGTAAATAGAAGGTATAATGTAAAAAATAACTTTTTTTACTTCGAATTCATGCCCAAATTGCTTTTACTCTCACTATTTTTCTTGTTTTTCATTAGCGAACATCTCGGTGCTAATGTGGTTGGATCTGATTTGCAAAACTTTAATGCTTCGCCATCCGGAGTTGATTATGTTACTGTTCATTCAGCTGAAACCTTAGAGCCCCAGTATATAAATCTCGGCTTAATGGCGAACTATTCTATAAATAGCCTGCCCGTTTTTAGTGATGAAGATAAAGCCCAAAACAATTTAAATGTAAACGATACCTTACTGACAACAGAGGTCCTTGCCTCCTATGGACTGACGTCAAATTTAGAAATAGGACTTGGTTTAGGTGTGCTGTTAAAACAAACAGTAAATCACAATGATGCTAGCAAGGGATTTTATCGAGGCCAAGGGGTTACCAACTCCAGATTTCATGCAAAATACAATTTCTGGCACAAGGACACCCAAGGGCTAGCCTTTATTTCATCGGTAAACTTCAATCATATTAAAAAAAACCCCTACCTTGGCGACAAAAATTCGCCCATTTACCAACTTGAATTGGCCTACGAAAAAAGATGGCTCGGCATGGACAATGCTCTTAATTTTGGCTATCGCTGGCGTAACCCAGGTCAGCAGCTTGTGGGTTCCATGATTGAACCTACAAGGAGCCAGCTTCTATTCTCGCTTGGCAGCAATTATTTGATTACGGCAATCGATACGAAACTAATCGGAGAAATATTTGGCTCTCGCCCGGCTGGAAAATCAGCTACAGGAAGTTCCTCCAGACAAGCAAGTTCTCTGGAAGGCCTTTTTGGCATTAAATACGACCAATCATCAAATCTTGCTCTACATTTTGGGGCAGGCACAGAGCTACTTCATGGGGTTGCTTCACCTGATCTGCGTCTATATGCTGGTATCAACTACACCTTTGCTCCGCCAGAAAAACCGTTTACCTCTGTTCAAAAAAGCCCTGCTACTAGCGAAATGAAGCCGCAATACACAAGTAAACAAGAAGATAAATTTATTCTTTATAATATCAATTTTGATTCGGGCTCAGCAGATCTTACGCGCCCAGAAGCTATAAAATCACTAGAAATCTTTGTAAAATATGCTACAAAATTGGGGGCATTTTCTAAACTTGAAATTTCAGGACACACCGACTCTATTGGAAGCGCCGTTTTTAATCAAAAACTAAGCCTAGAACGCGCCCAAAAAATCAAAGCCTATTTGGTCGAAAAACATGGCTTTTCTGAAATCAAACTTTTTGCCATTGGTCTAGGTGAAATTCAACCCATAGCTGACAATGGCAATTTGCAAGGTCGCTTAAAAAATCGCCGGGTGGAAATTCGGATCATAAAAAGTGAAAACTAGGGCATCGCTTAATTTTTGCTTATGCGGTATTGTCCCATTTTACCCATAGTTTCCGACATAACCAATTGAAAGCTCGTTAAATCAATTAAACTAGGGTCCAAGAACTATAATTCCAGTATATAGAAGTTGCAAAAAAAACTTTTGTAGTTCTTATTCTTTCGATGTGTGCAATTGTTCCCGCTGTCGCTATTGATCGCCAGGGTTTTCGCCTTGGTTATGGGGGAGGGTATTTCGATGCTTTTTTCGCGAAATATCCGACATTTAGGAAAAATTGGCGTGGTGTATCATTCCCCCTATGTTGATCATCTACCTCTAAAAAGCCATGATGTTGCTATGGATTTGATAATTACAGAGCAGGGTTTGGTGAGCTCTTAAGAAAACTGATTTTTCAATTACATAAAGTGTGATGTTATAAGTGAAAGGTTTTTGTCCCATAGATGTTCATCCGTATAAAGATAGTTGGCGCCTATTTTTACTCCAAGTGACCAATTTGAAAACCCCAAATATTGGATTGAACTTTCGAGCGACATAAATTTATGCCATGTTTCATTGAAATATTTATTGCCACCAATAATATCCCACTGTGACATGAGTTTTTTATTTACGGCTACATGAGCTCCTAAATGTCCCGCTATAAAAGCAGAGTTTAATTCTTTGTTGTCCGGCCCCAAATACCCTAAACCCATATCGACAAAACCATAAAATTTCAGGTGGGCCAGTGAACTAAATTTGAAAGAAAGACCCACACCTCCAGTTGCCTCATGTTCAAGGAAGGTGGAAAATGGATCTCTGTTTCCTTCAATATGAAAGTGCCACGAAGGAGATTTTAAGAGCGCATCGTATTCCGGTAAGGACATAACACTGAATAAAGTATAATTTTGTATATTTAAGGTAAGTTTGCTCTTATTTCTGTTTGCACGAATATTTATAGCCCCCATTACGATCTCAAGGTCGTCACCATAACCCGTAAAGCCATCGGAAAATTCATGTAAACTGAATCGCCATCCCATATCAAGATAACTTCTTTTCCAGTTTCTTACTCCAAGACCAACGCTTACTTTTTGACCTCCATGACCAAGGTGTGGCCCATAGGCTGAATTTATTTGCCCCTGATAATCATAATTGCTAGTAACCCCTAATGATGCTCTAGACTTGAGAATTTGGTTGCGAAATTCACTGAACTCACTTGTTTTGTCTCCACGTGCTTTTTCCTTAAAATCGAGCCATTCCAGCAAAGCATCTAAAACAGGAGCCTGTTCTGATTTTTGAAATGATTGAAAATCTGGGAGCTTCCCGAGCGAAACGGCCTTGTTTAGCCAAGAGCGCTGTTTTTGTGTAAGATGAGTTAATATTGACTGAAATTTTGTCAAGGTAGAAGGACGAACTTTGAAATCAGGTTGAGGTGATAAGGACCGGATCACAGATTTTATGGTGTCTGATGGAATTACAAAGGTTGAAAATTCTTCAGCCAAGTGAATATCTGATCTACTGGCATCTAATAGCATTAAAAGAATATAAGAGCAATTTTCATCAAAATAATAATAATCCATGGTTTGGTTTCCGACTTCCCACAAAGAGCTTAAAAAAGAATCGATATCATCTTCACTAAAGGGGAGGAGATATTCCCACAGATTTCTGCTTTCAACATTATTATACTCTTGAACCTTTATATAATAGGGCATTAGAGAGAAGGTCCCTTTAAATTTACCGATGAGACCATACAGAGAATAGAGAAAAGGATTCTGAGTGGTGGGATTAGCCGCGAAATTTAATGCATAATCGAGTAAAGGATATTCTTGATTTGCACTATCTCTTTTTTTTTTATGTAAGCGTAAAAACGTGTGGCCAAAAAGCGAAGCTGGATTATTGAGATAATTGGAGGCAAAGACAACACTTATGTCTTTTACTATGACTTCTTGACGCCATTGTTCATAATCTGGGCATGATATTTTTGGTAAATCTTTGAGATTTAGTTTTGTACCCAGCCATTTTAGGCGTGCAGGAAAACGGCACTGGGCATGTTCATTGAGATCAGAAAAATTCTTAGCCTCTTGGTAAAATGCGTAAATGGTCGCCTTCATTTCTTCTGCGGAAGAAATTTTTCCATTCCCGGCCAAAAAAAAATTGGGACTGTCAACTACGCTCTCTTCAGTACCCAGCCACTTTTTTTCATAAAAAAGTATGCTTTTCCAATATTTATTCTCATGGAGAACTTTACTTTTAGCCTGAGTCCAAATAGATTCCCCAAGACTATCCCGAGCATACAGAGGAACAAAAGATGGAAAACAAGCGAAAACAACCCAAGTAAAACAAATGATACTTAGTTTTTCATAGAGATAAAATTTACTAAAACTTATATGAGAATATTTATTTAAGAAGCGCAATCGTTAATTCTTGCTAATTTTTGCTGATAACGTTTTAAAACTGCATCTATATTATTGTCATAAAATAAGTAATCAAAATCTTTTTGACTCACACTTAAAAATGCGTGCGTACCTATATTTCCTTGACAGCCCATGAGGTTAGCAAATGTTACAATGAAATCCCCTTGCCCCAACACGGCTTCTTTTTTGACTTCTGCAATATTATACTCAAGAAACACTTTTTGCTCTGCCTGCCGATTATCTATAATTGACTTACCACAATTCGATGTCCCCATGGAAATACCAAAGGTTTGACTCCCCGCGGTGCCATTTGTTGTAGCTGCAAAAATCTGTATGGCGCCTTCTTTCTCCCATTTTAATTCGTTAGCAACAATGGAACCCAGTCCACAACCAGACAAGCCATAGCCTTCTGCAAATCCTTTATGACCATATATTATTAACACAAGCACACTAAAAACATTTATATATTTAATTTTCAACATGTTTCATTAACTCCTGATGGTATAAATTATGTGAGCCAAGCACATTTAGAATAAATTTCCGGATCGCGACTTAAATCCAACTTAATATTTTGTAATATATTCTCCGCTCCCGCTGCTTTGAAATACATGGAATGATTTTTCTGCAAATGATGTGAGACCGTATTAAAGCGACTATGTTCACAACCCAGCAGGCCAACAAAAGCGCGTAGGAATTCCCCATCCCCTTGCGCTATTTCTTTCGTCAGCGAATATAAATTGAAGCTCATAAATTGTTTTTGATAAATTGCCGCTTCTTCTCGATTTGAAGGGACGCAATTGGAGGTGCCAGAGCTGATACCAAAGGTTTGACTGCCCGAAAAGCCATTAGTAGTCGAGGCAAAAACTTGGGAAAAACCAGGTTGTGGTCCAATAGCAAGCGAGCCCAAACCGCAACCTGCTGGGCCATAGGGCACTGCCCATAGACTTGTATGGGAAAGCCAAAGCATGCCAATTGACGATAAATAAACTAGATACCGTGAAAGTCGCCTCATAATATCTCCTGAAGAAAATTACTATTTAAAACAATGAACGTATTAATTAATTATAAATTTTTGAATTGATATTACAAGGAAAAAAAAACAGAAAATCTGCCACTACAAGAGCTTTAAAAACATCTCTGTTGCTCTATGGGCTTTGCTGCAAAAAATCAAACAAAAGACAGAAACTCGTTTACTGAAAATTTAAAGTTTGCACCAAAGCTAAAATTATCACGATATCTGACATAACAAAACGTCAGCCGCCCCCCAATTACCCGCATCGATGTTTAATTTTTTCTAGGGCATTAAATCCTTTTCACCCCATAAAAACGGGGTAATGCTGCTTTCTGAGACTTTAAACGCCCAGTTTTTTATGATGGCCAGTCTTGCTGTTTCCGCTGCGTCAAAACCATCAGCTTCCAAAATCTTTAAATAGGAATCTTTAGCATCTTTAGCTGCAAAATTCCCAAGCATAATTTTCATGCTTTTATTGTCAAAGGTAGAAAATTCTAAGTAAAAATCCCCCTCCAGCGCCTGCTGTGCCGCGGCATTGTCTGCACTAACGCGCTCTTGGTATATGATTTCTTTAAGCGCTGATAAGAGTCTACTTTGCTTGTCCTCAGGTATTTCCTTCTTTTCATCCTTTGTGCCTAGAAGTTTAAATTTTTCCTCCGCTGTCGCGCGCTCTAAAGTCAACACCTGTTCTTTAGCTTTTTTCCCTTTGCCAATTTTTTGCCTAAGAATAATTTTACTAATCATTTTTTCATCATTTTTAAAGATGAGTTTGCTTTCATAACTCGCCGCTGCTGGTTCAAAGCGCAGAGCCTCTGAAATGAGATAAACCTTTGTCTCTCCATTTTTGTAGGCATAAGCGCCACCACTTGAGCGGCTATCAGCAAAAAACCAATGAAAGGTTTCTTCACTTCCCGATTTGAGGATGAGTTCCTTGGCTTTTGCACTGCCATATTCATCGTCCGGGTCTTTGAGTTCACCAGCTAGGCGGATAACCTTAGCCCGGTTCACATCGTCTAATATTTTAACGATTGCTTTTGCATCGGCTGGATAATTTTCCTGTTCATTAATGACAGACCAATTGCCCTCAGCACCTTTCTTTAAGGACAGCTGTTCGCTCGAGTTCTTAATGACGATTTCATCAACCTTGCCCATATTTTCTGCAGGAAATAGAGGCTTATCCACAAGCGCTTCTTTTGTAGTTGCTGTAGTGACTTTTTGCTCCCAATAAAGTGCCGCACCAGCGGCAAGAGCTCCTATTACGACAAAAATTGCAACCGTACTTTGTTTCATGATGCCCGTCCTCCCTTATCTTTCATGCGGCGCGACCGACGCGTAAACAGTAAGTATGCCCCAATAAGAACGCCCGAAGGAATGATGAGCATATTTAAAGCGACTAATTTACCTTCAAGTTTTTCAATGTCCTCACGCAAATTTTTACGCACTTCACGGCGTTTTTTTCGGTAGGTGAGTTCTTCAGCACGAAACTTGTCAATTTCTTGCTGCTGCTCATAAGTCAGGGTCACGCTACTCCCATCTGTTCTTTGGGCCTGTAAGTTATTTATACGCTCCTGCACTTCAGAAATCTTTTTCGACAGTTCATCTTCAACATTTTTCCAATTGACCTGAGCATCCTTTTGCATTTCTATGATTTTTGTAAATGGCCGGGTCGTTTTTCCTCGCGACCGAATGGTAATCAAATCTTCCTGACCAGACATGAATTCGACCGCATTAAGCAAAAAGGCTAAATTATCGTTTTTAGGACGCATCACAATTTGATTGCCAAATCGAAAACGGTCAACGCTATTTTGATCCGCAATAAAATCAAAATCTCCAATCACAAGAGCTAAAGACTCACCCTCAGCTTCATTGACATGACTTCCCGTCCACTGTTCACTCCCGCCTTCCGGTGCTTCCTTAAAATGACTCGGAAATTTTCCCGCTCCTATGGCCGCGAGTGTGTGCTTGGTATTGTCGGGCTTAAACTCCTGAGTAAAATTCGCCGGTCCAACAAACTTTAGCATTTTAGGATCAGAAGCACCTGACTCCGCCGAGGTAGATATCAACTCTAGCCACTTAATCTCAGGGTTTTCGCTAATTTTTACGGATGAACCTTCGCCGTATAAAAAGGAAGAGAGCTGTGCTGTGATGCGGTGTTCTTTGTTGAAGACATCTTTATTTAAACTCATAAAAAACGGATAGGTCAAAGCACCCATCTCAGTATTGATATTGGTCGCGTAATTAAAGTCCCCCACTATCTTTTCACCATCGAAACTAAGACCCCAACCTTGCATGAGCCCAGTAACATCTGAGGATGCTTTATATTCATAGGCCTGAGACGGGTCCTGAGTCTGAGCTACCATTGATAAATCTGTTCGAGAAAAACCATCTAGCATCAGAATGAGCCTTCCCCCATGAAGAAGAAACTGTTCTAAAGCATAATTTTGTGCTGGGGTGAGTGCTTTGGGATGAGCCAAAATGGCAAGTTTTACCTGCGCCAGGTCTTTAAAACTTTCGCTCAAATTTACCACTTCATAAGACTTACCGAGTTCTTCAATAAAAGCAAAAGCAGGCGCTCCCGTCATAGGGTTTCCCCAAATACTCAGACTGGAATAAATGCCTATTTTAGCTTTTTCTTTGACACCTAGGCGAACTACGACTTCTGCCAAGTCATATTCGAGTTGATCTTCGCGGCGGGGATCAAAATAAGGAATGGCAACTTCTTTTTTACCCTGCAAAAATACTGCGCCAAAATAAAGATCATCCCCTTGGGGAAGTCGCGCAGCAGAAAGTCCATATTTACGAGCCCACTCCTCCTCATCGGTATCGGGCCGAGGATCAACAAAAGATACTTTAATTTTGCCCCCGGAAAGCTTGGCAAATTCACGCAGTATTTCCCCAACCCTGGTGGCGTACGTTTTCATCGGCATGGGGGTTTCTTTGAGGGATTTAGAAAAATAAAATTTAACTTCAATATCCCCATCGAGTTTATCAAGTATTTTTTTACTTGCTGGAGATAAGCTATAAGATTTTTCTTCAGTAAAATCTAACCGAATATTGAACACACTGGCAATGATATTTATCGCCATGATCCCAACAAATAATAACAATAATCCTACGCCAATTTGGCTAAACCGTGACTTAGCGGCACTCATATCAACTCCTTTTTACTGGATTTATGCTCTTCGGCGTCCACCAAGAACAAAAGATGTTAACATCAAAGCGGTCAACATAATGGAAAGAAAATAAATGACATCTTTAAACTCAATAACCCCTTCACTCATAAGAGAATAATGACTCATAAATCCCATGAGAGAAATGACATTAACGAGCACTGCCGGTAGGAAACTCGCGAGCAAATCCGTGAATACTCCCCAACCAAGTAGTACGAGGACCAGACAAATAATCACGCCCATTATAAATGCGATGACTTGGTTTTTGGTAAAAGAACTCGTAAAGCAGGTTATCGCTAGATACGCCCCCGCCATGAGGAGACTCCCCACATATCCTGTGAGTATGACGCCGTTATCAGGATCACCTAAATAATTAACGGTAATGATGATAGGAAACGTAAGCAAAATGGCTATACCAATAAAAAGCCAGCCTGCAAAAAATTTGGCGAAAATCGCTTCGGTCTGGGTAACAGGAAGGGTAAATAATAATTCGTCCGTTCCCTCTCTACGCTCCTCCGCCCATAAGCGCATGCCTACTGCGGGAACCAAAAATAAAAACAACCACGGATGAAACGTAAAAAAAATAGCCAGGCTCGCTTGGTTAGATTGAAAAAAATTGCCTAGGTAAAAAGTACAACCAAAGGCAGCGAGTAAAAAGATGACGACAAATACATACCCAACGGGGGTGCGAAAATACCCTAAAAATTCTCTCTTAAAGAGTGCGTGCCATGCGACCACTATATTATCTCCCTTCAAAAACATTAAATCGTAAGTTTGCGAAACACTTCATCAAGTTTCCCGGGAACTAAACGCAGAGACTGAAATTGCCATCCCTGGTTTTGAGCATTGAGGGCTACTCCTGCGCTCAAATCCTTTCCCCCTTTGGGCGTAATCTTAAGTACAGATTCTTTTTCTTCTTCAATATTTTTAATCTCAGAAAGGTTTGCCAGATGGGTTTTGGCCTTTAAGCTGCTTTCATGATCGGAAAATTCTAAATAAATCATATTGTGGTGGTCAGCATTGTGAATCAGCCCCTGAGGCGAATCGTCGGCGACTAATTTGCCCTTAGCAATAATGATGGCTCTCTGACACACTGCCTCCACCTCTTCTAAGATATGCGTTGAGAGGAGAATAGTTTTTGTGGCACCCATGGCACGAATGATTTCGCGTACATCATGTTTTTGATTGGGATCGAGACCGTCAGTGGGTTCATCTAAAATCAAAATTGGTGGATCATGAATTAGAGCTTGGGCAAACCCAACGCGCTGACGAAAGCCTTTTGATAGGGTATCGATTGGCTGCTGCCAAACGCCCTCCAATTTGCACATATCTCGGACTCGTTCTAAGCCCTGCTGTTTTTCAGAGCTCGTCAGACACCGCACATCTGCGATAAAATTTAAAAACTCCACAACCGTCATCTCACCATAGAGCGGGCAGCTTTCCGGCAAATACCCAAGCATTTTCTTTACGGCAAGAGGGTCGTCATTAATGGATTTTTCACCGAGCTTCGCATCACCTTTGCTTGCCTGCAGAAATCCTGCGAGAATTTTCATCGTTGTTGATTTTCCCGCGCCATTTGGGCCTAAAAAGCCACATACCTGACCACTTGGTACCGTAAAAGTCACATCATCAACCGCACGAATGCTGCCAAAAAAACGAGAAAGACCTAGAACTTCAATCATTGCTTTTATTCCATTTTAAATGAATAGTAGTATGCAGAAATTATTCTATCACAATGTCTTAAAAATATTTTGCCAAACTTATGTAAAATGTAAAGTGTATATATTGATCATGAAATTATGATATTTTTTTAAGACAAAAAAACAAAGGAGCACTTCCTTGAAAATAGCTATTTGCACGAGCGGCGGAGATTGTGCGGGACTAAATGCCGCTATCGCCGCGGCAGTTAGGTTTGCTGAACATAAATACCAGGTACCTCTTTGGGGCTTAAAATCCGGCCTTAACGCGCTTCTTGATCCGAGCACGAATCTTATAGAACTTACCTCAGCAAGCGTAGCAGGCATTACGAGTCAGGGAGGCACTATTCTTTATTCTGCCAATTACGGCAGCCCATTTCGTGATGTTAGTGATAAAAAACCCATTATAAAATCTATGATCAAAACAGCCCGCTCACTAGGCATCACTCATCTCATTGTTATTGGTGGTGAAGGGAGTCATGGCATCGCCAAAGAACTGCTCGGCAACGGCGTGACTTTTATCGGGGTTCCCAAAACCATCGACAATGATATGCCAGGCAATGAAATCACCATTGGTTTTAAAAGCGCCGTAGAAATTGCGGTACAATCAGCAGCCAACATTAAGACCACCGCTAGAAGCCATGGGCGCTTTATGTTTTTAGAAGTCATGGGCCGCGACTGTGGCTCTCTCGCTTTAGAGGTGGGACTTGCCTCAGAAGCAGAATTTATTCTGATACCAGAAAAACCTTATTCCCTAGACGTGATCATTTCTAGATTAAAAACCCTTATCAAGTCTGGGCAAAACTATGGCCTAGGCATAATAGCTGAGGGGGCCTATCCGCTAGGTGGGGGTCAATGTTATATTTCCTCCTCAGGAAGTAGCAAAAAAAAGAAATTAGGCGGGGCCGCGCAGTTTCTTTCAGAGCAAATTTGGGAAAAAGAAGGGATCGAATCGCGGTCTGTTGTTCTTGGCCACATTCAGCGTGGCTGCCCGCCTATTTGTGACGATAGACTCCTAGCACAAAGGCTAGGCGTAAAAGCGGTTGAAGCCTGTTTCAACAAAATACAGAGTGACATTGTTCTCTGTATCAATGGCAACGTAATAAAAGCAAAACCCTACGCATCATTTGATTTTAAGGCACGCAGAAGGGTTGAACCTTCAGATCCTATCCTAAAACTCGCGCAAAACTTTGATATTTGTCTTGGGACGTGAAGCGATAAATTTTAACTACCTATAATTAAATCTTTTTATAGAAAATCAGACGCTAGGGACGTGGTCCCCAGAGCCTATTAACAAATAGGTAATACCCCCAAAAAATCCCCTGAGGCTAAAACTTAGCTTGATTTTTTCACTTATTTTTGGTATGCAAAACACGACCATAATGATAATTTTCCTGTCACCACTGCTAGGCCAACAACCTTAATTAACATGAGATTCACAATGAGAATAAATTTTAACAAAGCCTGGATCTATGCGCTTGGCCTTTTGCTTTTTCAGGTGCCCCATGCCCTAGCACAAGCCACACTTAGCTGCGAGGAAAGAGGTATTGATCCCGTTGAAACAAAAAAAAAGGGGTATACGATTACCGATTTTGAGGGACACATTACGAAATGTACCTCTGAAACTTGCTGTAGGCTACGAGAGCTTTATGCGCGCGGCTTAGCTCCCGGTGATTTCAATGAATTAACAGAGATCACCGCTTTTTTTTATGATCCTGCCATATTAGTAACTGTATTAGACGAAGCGGGAATTCATCCCGTTGGCCCTTGGCCATTTCTTGATCTAAAATATGTTGGACAGGGCGTCGTAGCTTTGGCCCAAAAAGTTGGTGGTTTTCCTCGTTTGCACGCTTTAATCGGTAGCATAGCAATCTATCGCAAAAAGGAAGCGCCCGGCGGGACATGCCTCAAGGGTAGTGCTGCCTGTACTTTTCCTTTACTGAGTATTGAGTTTTTTGACCTAATGTTCTCAGGTCCAAGGGCAACCGAATACTCTATTAGTATTAGTGGTACAGCGGTTCACGAAATTGCCCATGCAATCGATTTTAACTTGTTCCGATTAAGCTTTTGGACACGAGACCGCATAGACCCCGTCTTTCCCTCTAATATTTTTCCACGGGGACCTCATATCACCGATTATGCACTGACTCCAGGAAATTTTGAATACTGGCCGGAAGCGGTTGTCGACTGGGTTTATGGCATAAAGTATAAACCGGGTGCTGGCCTTAAGTATGAAGAGAAGGTGCGTGAACCTCTTAGTCTGGAGCAACGCGCTATGCTCAAGAGTATTTTAGTTGATTGGCCCTTAGAATAACTCATTCGGAAAAATATAATTTTTTTCCTTAGAATTTCACCGCCCCCATAAAGAAAACTTTAGAACTTTTACCCCCCTGCTCTCTAAAGCATTTAGCTTCCCAGTCGTCACATTTAATTGAAGCCAAGATTTGGTTAAATTCCTGCAACCACACCATATTTAAGGAATTTTTTGACATTACCCCTGCACTTAACCTTGTCAAGAATCCGAGTGCGTGGTAGTTTTATTATGAATGTTCTCTGTTTATTTGAAAGGGCACCCACTTGGACTACCAAAAAAGATTATACATAATTTTGTTTCCTAACCACGCACTTGTCGCATCACATTTAACTCCTGAGCAATTTGCGCATCACTACCAACTAGGTTCTGGAAAATACTATGGTGGCAAGGTTATATTTGCTGAAATCAATGCCAAGTTTCGCAACCCCTATTTTAATATTGATAAGGCTTTTAAGGAACTTATTCCTCATTCTGATGGGGCGCCTAAGAAAACAAAATTTATTAGCTCTTACCGAGTTTTAGAGCACCTGGACTTAGATATGCTTGAGAACTTATATTTATCAAATGAAAGCGGTAAAATTCAACCCCTCGAGGCAGCACCCTATGACAAAACGCATAAACCGGGTTACGTGAGAACATTTGCAGAAATTTGCCCGCTATCCATGATGATTCTTAGTAGTTTAAACGCCGTTGATTTTGGGGCGTTTATAACTCAAGCTGATAATCCCAAAGGATCACCTCAGTTATTTTTTACTCAGGTCGAATTAGATGCTGATGCCTTTTTAGAAGATTTTGCACAAAACCCTTTGATGAATAGCCCGTTACCATTTGTTCATCCCTCTAGACTTCGCGATGGCATATTAGAAATTAAAAAAAATAATCCTGACAAACCTGTCAAAGGCCTGAGCGTTTACAGTGATTTGAATAAAATCAGTTTCCGTAGGATAAGACATGGCTTTTGGTTTACCTCGCAAACACAACACCGCTTTTATCCGATGCCAAGCCTAAAAGAAATTAGCGAAAAAAATCCAGCTTTTTATCGTGATATTTAGAGGTTTTATAAAGCATCGGAAGCTAAGCTCCAATTAATTGGCGTCCTGAGATGAGCAGTCAAAAAAGCATTTGCCTTAGAAAAATGCCGACATCCTAAAAACCCCCGATGCGCTGACAAGGGGGACGGATGGGGGGCTGTCAGAATCAGATGTTTCGTGCTTTCCCTGGTCACGATTTCAGCTTTTTTTATCGCGTAGCTTCCCCAAAGCATAAAAACTTTGGGCGTGTCATCCGCAGCAATCAACTTGATAATAGTATCGGTAAATCGCTCCCAACCTTTTTTTTGATGTGATCCTGCAAGTCCTTTTTCAACCGTCAAGGTGGCATTGAGCAGGAGGACGCCTTGCTTTGCCCAGGGCAGAAGATTGCCTGAGCGCGGAGGAACCAAGCCGAGATCTGCTTTTAATTCTAAAAAAATATTTTTCAGTGATGGGGGAATTGGGGTCGGTTCAAGAACGGAAAAGCTCAAACCATGTGCTTGACCTGGGCCATGATAAGGGTCTTGACCTAGGATCACAACACTCACTTCAGGAAATGGCGTGCTATTTAATGCCGTAAAATATTCTTTGCCTCTTGGATATATTGTTTTTCCGGCTTGGTATTCACCAACTAAAAACTCCTTGAGACTGATCATATAATCAGCTTCAAACTCCTTATGTAGGAGCGCTTTCCAGGAAGGTTCTAAATCAAGCTTCATAGACTTAATGGAAGGCTTCATTGCCATTTTTTAGGCCCCTAAAAAACTTATCACTTCGGGTAAAATAAAGAAAACTTTTAAAAATTCTCACCCTAGGATTTGGGCTTGACAATAAAGTTTATGAGTTTTCCAGGAACAAAAATATGCTTAACAATACTCATACCTTCCAGCTGCCTGACAACCTTGTCATGAGCAGAGGCGATTTCTTTGATTGCATCTTCCCTAGCATCACGGGAAACGGTAATTTCCCCGCGCAGTTTGCCATTGACCATCACGGCCATATTTATTTCATCTAAAACCAAATATTTTTCATCCCATTCCGGCCACGAAAATTTGAATATAGAAGTCTCATTACCCATACCTTGCCATATTTCTTCAGCACGGTGAGGAGCAAAGGGCGCAAGAATTTTAATAAAGTCTGTGAGCAATTGCGCTAACAAATTTTTATTTTGAGCCGGTGCCGGAACAAGCCGCAAATAGTCCGTCACGGCATTATAAAATTCCATAAGGCGTGCGATGCTTGTGTTGAACATAAAGCGCTCAGTATCAATAGTGGCTCCTTTAATCGAATTGTGAGCGCTAAAGAGTAGCTTTTTATCTTCTGCCGAAAGGTTATCCATCGAAGGGATGGTCGTGCCTGAAAATAATTCGCTCTGTTCCTCGAAAAGACGCTCTACTTTTTCCATAAAGCGGTTGACCGCAATAAATCCTTCATCATTCCAGGGACCGCCATCAACATAATTGAAAGCAAAACAGAGATAAAGCCTTAGGATATCAGAACCATATTTTTCTACATACGGATCTGGAGAAATGGCGTTACCTTTTGACTTTGACATTTTTTGCCCATCAGGAGCTAAAATTATCCCTTGATGAATAAGACTGGGAAATGGCTCAGAAAAATTGATTAGCTTTTGATCATGCAGAAACATCGTGAAAAAACGGGCATACAGTAAGTGCAGTATGGCGTGTTCAGGCCCACCGATATACTTGTCTACCGGAAGAAATTTTTCTGTTAGTTCTTTTTCAAAGGCAAAGTTTTGCGCGTGGGCGCTAGGAAAACGCAAAAAATACCAAGAAGAGCAGACAAAGGTATCTAAGGTATCAGCCTCTCGTTTGGCTTTGCCGCCACACTTTGGACAAGAAGCATTAATAAACTCCTCGCACCGAACCAGTGGCGATTCGCCCGTTGGCTTAAATTCAACATTTTCAGGTAAAACCACGGGTAAATCTTCTTCAGGGACAGCTACTTCGCCACACGCGGGACAATGAATGATAGGAATAGGTGTGCCCCAGTATCTTTGACGAGAAACCAGCCAGTCTCTCAGTCTAAAGGTTACCTTATGAGCGCCGCATTTTTTTTCAGAAAGTTTATCCGTAATGGCTTTTTTTGCCTCGTCGCTGCTCAGACCGTCAAATTCTCCCGAATTAATCAGAATACCCTTGTCGGTATAAGCTTCGGTTAAAGGTAGGGATAGTTTTTGTGAAGGGCTATCGATAACGAGATTTATGGGGAGATCATGAGCTTTGGCAAATGCAAAATCCCTTTCATCATGAGCAGGAACTGCCATAACCGCTCCTGTTCCATAACTAAAAAGGACATAATCGGCTACCCAAATGGGAACTTTTTCTCCAGATAACGGGTTTAAGGCATAAGCGCCGGTAAAAACCCCGGTCTTTTGGTCGTCTTGGGCAATACGCTCTAGCTCAGTGTGTTTTTCTGTCTCTTTAATATAATCTTGTAATGGCCCTAGTTGCGCAGGGCTTGCTATCTTCAAGGCCAAGGGATGTTCCGGAGCTAAAGTCAGGTAGGTCACCCCAAATAAAGTATCCGGACGGGTGGTAAAAACTTCGATTTTCTCATCGCTTCCCGCAAGGGCAAAATTTATGGATGCACCTTCGCTACGGCCAATCCAATTTTTTTGCATGGCTTTTGTTTTTTGCGGCCAGTCAAGCGGATCAATGCCATCTAAAAGTCTGTCGGCATAATCAGTAATTTTTAAAAACCACTGGGTCAGGTTCTTGCGCACAGCGCCTGAGCCACAGCGCTCACAGGCCCCGTCGACGACCTGTTCATTGGCCAAAACCGTATGGCACCCGGTACACCAATTTACGGGAGCTTCCTTCCGGTAGGCTAACCCTGCTTTAAAAAACTGCAAAAAGATCCACTGTGTCCATTTGTAGTATTCTGGTTTCGAGGTATTGATCATGCAGTTCCAAGGATAGGCAACCCCCATGCGCTTCATTTGGGTGATCATATGCTCAGTATTTTTTATGGTCGAAATATCGGGGTGTATGCCTTTTTTAATGGCAAAATTTTCTGCGGGCAAACCAAAAGCATCAAAACCCATGGGCTGAAAAACTTCACGCCCACGCATGATTTGAAAGCGGGCCCAGGTATCGATTAGGCCGTATTGGTACCAATGCCCCATGTGAAGTTTGTCGCCACTAGGATAGGGAAACATATTGAGGATATAAAAGGGATCCTTAAGCGAGCGGACATCAACGGCAAACTGCTCGCTATCATACCAATTTTTCTGCCATTTTTCCTCTAGAGCTGCGATATCTTTCGCCATAAAACTTGTGTCTCCCTCATAAATCTTCAGAGTCGCTATTCATCCTTAAGAAACCCTACTGTACCCTAAATGACAGCCAAAGAAAAGAGACTCAGAATATAGGAAGACGGCATTTCTCAAGGAATTTTTCTTTAAATTGGAAAAAATTGGTACGTCTCATTTGAGACGATCCACCTTAAAGGTACCTAATATTTTACTTCTCCCTTTATTTGCCCGCATTATTTTTTGATATAAATGATGATTTTTTGGTCCTGATCACTTATATGTTTTAACTCAGCCAAAGTTTGGCCAGACCCTGAAAAATATTTTACACTTTCAGTTTTACCTCATATTTATGGGAAGCAAAGCATGCTCAATCTCAATCAGCGTGAAAACAAGCTATTTTTTGAAGAGCTCTCCTTAGAGTTTCTTGCTCAGCAGTATGGCACGCCAAGCTATTTGTATTCGGCTGCGCATCTTGATAAAAAAGTGCAGTCTTTTGTTGCGGCCTTTGCTGGTTACCCCACGACGATTTGTTATGCCGTTAAGGCAAGCAGCAACCTCAATCTTTTAAAGAGAATATTTTCCCAAGGCATTGGCGCTGACACCGTATCACTTGGTGAAATAAAGCGCGCCCTAAAATCCGGTTGCCCTCCCGAAAAAATTGTTTTTTCTGGTGTCGGTAAATCAGGCAAAGAGCTCAAGGAGGCGGTGCGTGCCGGAATAAAATCTATCAATATTGAGTCGCTTTTTGAACTAGAACTTCTGGGACAGATTGCTCAGAACTCTGGTCAGAAAGTGGCTATTGCTATCAGGGTAAACCTAGATATCGAAGCACCCACACATGATAAAATTGCGACGGGATCAGCGCTGACAAAATTCGGTGTCGCCCTTGAAGATTTGGATAGCCTTAGGGATTTACTCCGTCGATATCCAAATTTGCAACTCAAAGGCTTTGCCTGTCATCTTGGTAGTCAGATAAAGGTTTTTGACCCAATAAAAACGGCGGGAAGAAAGCTTTCAGAAATCATAAAAAAATATATTGCCGATGGTTTTGATATCGAATTTATAGATCTTGGCGGTGGGCTGGGTATATCATATCAAGAAAATGAAAAAGCACCCTCTATCAAAGACTGGGCTCACGCTCTTATTGAGGTGGCCAGCTCCTTAAATCTCGAACTGGTCATAGAACCCGGCAGATCACTTGTTGCGGATGCGGGAATCCTAATCTCCAGCGTGCTGGGAATCAAAAAAACAAAAGCTAAAAATTTTCTTGTCATAGATGCCGCTATGAACGACCTCATGCGCCCCACCCTATATGAAGCCTACCACCATATAAGCTGTGACCTTAAAGATAAGCATGGCTCTCATGATGCTTTATATGATGTCGTCGGACCGGTTTGTGAAACAGGTGATTATATTGCGATAGACCGAATTTTACCTGACAATATTCAGGCGGGCGATTTGGTAGCTATTCACACTGCAGGTGCTTACGGTGCGAGTATGGCTTCAAATTATAATTCCCGACTGCTGCTCCCAGAAATTCTTGTTGATGGCGACCAAAGTCAGCTTATCCGTGCTCGTCAAACTTATGAGCATATGTGGGCGAATGAAATAGACTTGTAAAATGTAGGTACTTCGACAACTATTGCCTGATATTTTTCCTATTTTGCGTAACTATTAGCATCCTCATTAATAACATCACCTCCAATATATAGGTAGGTGACGAGGCCTTTGTGATCTTTAACAATGGCATCTTCATGCTGATCCTGTGCGTTCCACTGCCACCCCAAACCAAGACCAATAGGAAAAATTTCAAAGAAGCGGTAATAACATGCGACTCCCGGTCCCGAAAAACTGATTTTTGACGAATAGTTTTTAGCATCTGAATAGTAGTTAGGATTTTGTCTTGTTTCCATCTTGCCAAATCCTGTTTCAATAAAAGCATTAAAACTAAAGCGGTTCTCACGCAGGGTTGGAGAGAGAAAGCGTAGACCATAAACGTAACTTCTGACTTCATTTCGCTTGTCATAGTCGGAATAGAGTTTGGTGATCTGCTTAGAATAAAATCCGCCCAGAGATTTCTATTTTTCAATCTCCCGGCAAAGAAGTCTTTTGTCCACTCCGTCTTTTACACAATTTAAAGAATAATCAACTTCTGCTTCGGCGTTAATCATATTAACTTTTATTTGATCGTCCTTGATCAAGAAATAGGTGAAACCTAAGGTTGCCGCTTGCCACAAAGTATCTGACTCCAAGGTGTTTTTTTCGACACGGAAAAGGCGGTCGGTTTTTCCCCCCGCGCCGCTAACAATAAACAAGGTTTGACAGGGAAGATCCTTTTTAATGATTTGCCGGTTATGTTCATGGCCACTTATATAAATATCAATAGTATCACAGAGTTTTTTTTCTGGGTTCAAAGGATAGTTGAAGAAATTTTGCAGAGCCATCCCATGAGACTGCTCAGTTAACGCAGCTAACCCATTGCCATAATTCCCCGCATTTCCATGCAGACCGTTTGAGTATAGGGGATGGTGGCCTATGACGACATGAATTTTATCTGAGGTATCGACCTTTGGCCCAAAATTAAAAAGTTCCAACTGAGAGGAAGTATCTTTTCCATAGAGCAAGCGCTGCGTATCGAGAGCCGTCAAAATTAAATTATCATATTGCAGCTGGTACCAACTACTTGGGTGAGCAGAATCTTTGCTTGCATCATAAGGGAAATACCATTTTGCCTTGTTATTTTTTGTTTGACGGCCTTTTTGCGTCATTTTTTGCATCGCAAAATAGCTCTGGGCTTTGTCCCAGTTAGGCGAGCCGACCCCACGCCGAGAATAATCATGGTTGCCAAGAATAAGAAACTGAGGAAAATCTAAATCGCTATAATACCGAAGAAAAAGCGACTGCCACTGTAAATAGGCTTTGTTTACATCAAGGTCTAAGCCACTGGGATAAATATTGTCACCGAGAAAAAGACCAAAATCACAGTTATGTTCCGCTTTAGCGCACCATTTTTTGATCGCGTCACTGACTCTTTTTTGGCCTTCGTCGCCGGTTCCCATATCACCGAGAGCAATAAAGCCAATTTGGTTCTGACTTGAGACAAATTTAGGGTAAAGTTCTTTAAAACTCAGGATTTTATTATTTTGATGTATTTCATCTTTGCTAACGAGTGCAGCAGCTTTTTCAATATCAGCAGCCCTGGAGCCAAGAAAATAGGCACATCCTGCATGAAAGAGAAACGTTGAACCTAACAGTAGGTTTAGAATAACCAGACCTAGTTTTTGAGTAAGCATCGATTTAAAATCCCTATTCCGCTTAAACACCGATTATTCAGTATCAGCACTGAGAAAAATGCGCCCCAAAAACTTTGCCGCCCACGCCCTAAATCTATCAATGTAAGCATAAGCTGCGGGAACGACAATCAAGCTGAGTACTGTAGAACTGATAAGACCGCCAATTACAGCGACCCCCATCGAGGTCCTTTGCTTAGAAGCCTCATTAAGGCCGATAGCAATGGGTAGCATACCCGCGATTAAGGCAACTGTCGTCATAAGAATTGGCCGAAGACGCACCTTCCCAGCTTCTAAAATCGCATCATTTCGTGCCATTCCTTCGGCGACTTTTTGGTTAGCATAATCAACGAGTAGAATTGAGTTTTTTGTAGCAATTCCGAGAAGCAGTATGCAACCAATCATTGAGTTCAAATCAAGAGATTTTTGCGTAACAAGCAAGGCGATGATTGCCCCGCTTATGGCAAGGGGCAGTACTAGCATGATAGTAAAAGGTGTGACAAAAGAGTCATACAAACTGGCCAGCACAAAATAAATAAATATGACCGATAAAAATACCGCCATTATCATGCCTTCAATCAATTCTTTGAAGTTTTCTGCTTGACCAACAAAAGCGTAACGGTAGCCATCAGGAAGGGTGATGTCTTCAGCAAATATTTTTTTAACATCTGCCATTGCAGCACTTAGCCCAGGTCCATTCGGAGCAATATCTGCTTGGATCTGAATATAACGACCTCTATCCTGCCTATTGATCGTCGCAGGACCTGTGGTTTCTATTTTTTGTGAAATATTCTCAAGACGTACCAAGCGATTATTAATGTTCGGGACAAAGGTATTTTCAAAACCCAAAGATAGATCCCTTTGATCCTTAGTCAGGCGTACCCGAATATCATATTCTTGTCCCTTTTCACGGTATACAGCGGGCGTTACACCGGCAACTAACGTTCTGAGCTCCATGCCCGCAATATTAGGAGAAACGCCAAATTTCTCAGCGCGGTCTCGGTCAATAATAAACTGCACTTCGGGTTTACCAGGCCGGTGACTCGTATCCACATCAAGGAGTGCCGGATGGTCTTTGAGTCTTTGTAGTAGGTCCTGGGATATTTCCTCAATTTTAGTTAGATCATCTCCAATGATGTTGACATTAAAGGGGCGAATGCCACCCCCAATCATATCGATATCCTTGACCACTGGGTTTGCGTATGCAAAAGACTTCAATTGGGTCCTAAGAAATTCTTTAAACTCAGAGGTATTATAGCCACGTTGGTCGCGCGGTACCAAATTAACAAAGAGCTCCGCGACATTGGGTTTTCCTTCTCTGTCTCCAACGGTGAGAAGTGTTGTCTCAACTTCCTTGTTCCCCCTTATAGTTTTATCGACAGAATCAGCAACTTGATCCATTTTTTCTAAGCTAGTCCCCGGCGGCATGTCGATAGCAACAGAAAACTCACCATAATCCTGAGGAGGAAGAAAAGTTTTGGGAACATATTTGGTTAGAAATATGGAAAAGACGAAAAAGCCAAGTGCAAGGAGCAATACAAGCAAGGGGATTTTTAAGGTTAAGCGCAAGGTTTTTTCATACAGAAACTCAAGGAGCTGCTGAAATTTTTCAAAACCGCGTAAAACCGCGCCTACTGTATGACCGTAAATTCCTTTGCTTGAAATATGATGCGCGGCACCTCCAAAATAGGCTGACATCATAGGAGCAATAGTCAGGGCATCAAATAAACTAATGGCCATAGCAAAGCAAATCGTGAGTCCAAACTGCTTAAAGAACTGACCTACTACCCCGCCTAAAAATCCTATCGGCCCAAATACAGCAATGACCGTGAGCGAAGTCGCAATAACCGCTAAAGTCACCTCTAGGGTACCTTCTAAGGCTGATTTTCTCGCACTTTTTCCCATAGCCCGGTGCCGAAAAATATTTTCCCGGACCACTATCGCATCATCCACGAGTAAGCCCACACTTAAACTTAGGGCGAGAAGACTCATCACATTGATGGTAAAACCAGCAACATGCATAAGAATAAAGGCACCGAGAAGTGAGTTTGGTAGAGCCAAACCCGTAATAAGCGTCGAACGTCCGCTGGCCAAAAAGAAAAAAACGACCAGCACGGTAAGAACTATACCAATCAAAATTGACTCTTCAACATCGAGTACATTGTTCTTAATCATTTTGGCAAGGTTGCGCACCAGATGAATCTCCGGCTTGCCCGCCAGGGAACTAATTTCGCCGTTTATTTGGGCAACTTTCTTTTCAATAGCGTCAGCAACTGCGATGGTGTTACTCCCAGACTGGCGAAACACCATGATCATCAAAGATTTTTCACCGTTAAGATAGGTTTTGTTACTCTCTTCAACGAGACCGTTTTTGATACTCGCAATTTGTCCCAAAGTCACGGGTGTTTCATTTCCCACAAAATTGATAATCGTAGAAGAAATATCATCTAAACTGGTAAATTCACCTAAAGCACGGTAGACAACCTCTTTATCGGCAAAGTTGTACTTTCCGATCGGAATATTTTCCCCGGTCGCCCCTAAGCGCCCGGCTACCATCGAGGCAGAAATTTCATATTTTTTCAGCTTTTTTTGATCGAGATCGACTTGTATTTCGCGCTTTCTTCCCCCGACAATTTCTACAAGGCCTACCTGAAAAATCTGCTCTAACTGCGGTCTGATCACCTGATCGGCAACATCAAAAAGCTTGTCTTCATCCAAATCAGCATTGACCGTCAAGGTGATAATTGGCTGATCAGAAGGCGATAAGCGTCTAATCGTCGATTCTAGTACGTCCGTGGGAAATTTTCGTCGCGCCGAACTCACGCGGTCACGAATCTGCTGCTCAGCATATTTGACATCAACCTCAAGAGAAAACTCAGCGACCACGCGGCTAAGCCCTTCTTGATTTATCGACCTCAGAGATTTTATACCACTGACGTTTGAAAATTCTTCTTCCAGCACTTTAGAAATTGACGTTTCAATTTCTTTTGGCCCCGCACCTGGATACGGCGTTAAAACCATGACAATAGGAAAATCAACATTGGGAAAGAGATCAATAGGAAGACGTTTAAAAGACATCCACCCGACCACAATCAATGTGAGTACGACGCAGGTGATAAAAACAGGACGTTTGATGGAAAGGGAAGCTAAACTCATAAAAAAACCTTTTTAGGTCAAAATATATTTTTCATCTTTGGAGGCGCATAAAAACTTTGGGGTTACATAGAGGTCTCTAAAAAAACCTATTATCCACTTTGACTCGGAACATTTTGACTCGCAGCAAATATCTTCATGCGCGCAAAAATTTGAGTAATCTCAGCTTTAGTGCGCAGGACATTAATCTGTGCTCCCGCGTACTCTGACTCATAGTTAATGACTTGAAACAAAATAGAACGGCCAGTTTTTTGCTTTTCTCTTTCTAGCGTCAATTTATTTTTTTGAATCTTTTCAATTTCTAAAAGCAGTTTTAGGCGACTCTTTGCCTCTGTCAAATGAGTTTCTAGCTGGAACCATTCAGAATCAGTGGCAAATACTTTTTCCTGAGAAACCACTTCAAGTGCTTTCGTTTCAGCAGCATAGGAACCCCGAACATTATCAAGGAGATTACCCATGAGGGGCATGGCAAATTTTAAACCGAGCACAAACGTAGGGCGGGACAACTCCAGGACTTCTTTGTTGGCATTTGAAAAACCCGTATCATGCCCATTATACATAGCCATACCAAATATATCGAGGGTGGGATCATATTTGCTTAGGCTGAGTTCTCCGGCCAGACGGTTCAGATGGATATTTTGCTCGGCAATTTTTACATCAAGGCGTTTACCCTTGGTAGGTAATTTTCGTGCCAAAAGCTCTTCAGCACTAGCCGGTGTGTTAAGCACCTCTTTGACATTTAACGACGCGAGACCGCGAGACTGGTTAAAGGCGATTGAAGCATCTTTTTCTTCGCTTGAGGCCAAGGTAAGCTCAAGATCACGAACCTTGAGCAAAGATTTTGTCTGTACAGCATCGGAGGCATCTGTAAGATCATCAGCAACTTTTTTGCGCGTCCACGCATGCAGCTTTTGGGCACGATCTCGATTCTCAAGAGCAATCTTTACCATCTCGCGAGCAAAAACGAGGCGGAAATAGGCTCCTTCCGCCGCGGTCATTTCCCATTCCTGTTTGAATGTTTCGGAGGTTTTAAGCAGAGCCACCTGCTCCTTTTGTATTTCATTTGATTTAGACAGCACATCAGCCGAACGCGAACCTCCCCATAAGGGATGAGAAAACTCAATACTTGGCCCTAGATCAAAATACTTTGGATTGGGAAAAAATTGGGGGCTTGCATCAATCATACGGGTATTTGTGATATTATATCCGACTTTTATTTCTGTACCCGTTTCACTAAGTTTACTTAAGCCCACTCCCGCGTTGATGTTTTCCACATGATTCATTTTTTGCATTGGATTTGCGGCTTCTTTTGCATCATAGGCCATTTGACCCTGCGAAAAAAGCACGGGAGAGTAGCGCGCATCAATTTCAGCTAATTTTTTTTCTGCACTTTCGGATGTCGCGAGAGAAGCTTTGATCGCCAAATTTTGCTGCCTCACCTGAAGCAAATAATCCTCTAGGCTTAGGGTTTCTTGATTTTGGGCATTTAGGGGAGATAAAAAGAGAGAAGAGGCAAAAACAATGCTGATAACAGCAAGGAAATTTTTCAGAAACATGAATCAATCCACAAAAAATATGAGGTAGTAAAAATTATATGTTTAATTTTAGAGTGATACGAAAAATTTTCGTAAGCCTCCCTATCATTCCATAAAAATCATAAGCTGACAAATAATTAGTTCATGAGCGAAGACACCTGTAACAAGAGATTGAGCCCTGCCTACTTTATTCATTTCTCTGGACAATAAACTTTATACAGGCCCCCCACAAAAATCGCCTGACCCAATCAAAGGAAAACAGGAATAACTTCATCTCCCTCATCATCGAGATCAAGAAGACTATGTCAATAGAATAGGAGGGTCAGCATAACGCCCAAACCATAAATTAAACCATTTTGCTCAAATAGGTATGGATAAAATATCCGCCGCCGAGCAGTCCAATGCCTGTAAAATAACAGGTCCAAAAGCTAAGATTGAACCTTTGTGCCAATAAAAACGGGACAAAAAATAACAAGGAAACGGGAACGGCCACAAGCACGCTTTTGGCGTACTCCACCGACTGCTTTGTGTCTCCCCATTCAATGTGAGAGAAAGCAAGAGCCAGTAGGGTCGTGAGAGGCAAGGCGGTAAGAAATCCAGCCAGTGACGTTTTTTTACCCGAAAGCCACGAGACGAAACTAATTAATACCGCTGCGACAATAATTTTACCAATTGCCAAGTACATACTTATTTCCCTATATGATTGCTGCGAGGAAGTCGCCCGACAACTTCATAAAAACATATATCCTTCCTCATATTTGCAAACGAAAAGCACCCAGCATAAAAGGCGCAAGCTCTCACCTGTGATACTTAAGAATTAAATAAAAAATACAAAAGACATATAATCATATTTTCGAAAACTCTATAAACCACTATTCATAGAGCGTATCTTATAGTGCTAATAAAGTTCAATATTTTATTTCTTTCTTACGACTAATGCCCAGGCACCTAATATTTGACCCCTGCTGTCGGACACTCCACAGTTGACGTTGAAGAACCACAATCATAACATACTGAAAAAAGTAAATTTTACAGTTGAGGTTTTCAGGTATGAAAATGATTCCGACATGATTCAAGACTGTTCGTGATGCCCCCGAAGTTTCTAATTGTCCAAATTGTTTCACTGAACAAATAAAGATTTGGGAAACTAATCGTGCTGCTTTGGATTGCTGTGCTGATGCCTGCTCCCTTCTCTCTGTTCATGTAGGGGTATATTTATGCAGCTCTTGTGGAAGGAATTTTTCGGAATCAGCCGGATTTCCTTAGGGCCAGCTCAACAAATACTAATAGGGTGGTCAATGTAGCTATTGCTTCGGTTATTGAAGATGGTATGCCGATTTCTAGGGTACCTCACAGACTTAGTTGGGATTTCGGTATTCGGCCATCTGAAACTACAATTAGGAACTGGCTAGGAGAAGCAGGCTCTGAATTAGTGGCGAGCGATTTTGTCGCCGGGAGCATTGTAGATTCATTTTCAGGTATTTTATATTGATGAAGCCTATAGTGGTTCCATAGCAATTATCATTGCCGCAGGTCCCCAAAATTCAGATTCCCTGGTTGGGTTTCTTGTTAAAGAAAAACTCTTAGCATGAAAGATATTAGGGAGCTTGGGTTAAGTTTACAAAATCAACCAATATCTAAAACTAAAAATATAGAATTGAGCTCAGGTTGGGAGAGTTGGGATCAGGTAACAAAAGTTAGTAAGGCATTAACAAAACTATCATACGGTGTAAAAGCTATGACCCCCTCTAAAACCTTTTTGCATAAAAATTAAGCACCTTGGTAAGTGTCAAAGTCTAGCCACATTTAAGAAACATGCTTAGCATGACGCACAAGTCCCCAATGATTATGAAAGAGAGTTTATGTTAAAAGCAGCATAGAAATTTGTCCGAAATTTGGAGGTAAGTTCAAGTCTTTGGTCAATTTAAGGGATGAGGTCTCTGATAGGAAAAGCTTATTCGCAGCGTCAATTTCAGCGGCCTTCAAAGTTTGCCACTTTCCCCGCTCGTTTTGGTAACGAACTCAGAAGGTTTTACTTCGACCGCTAGGGGTTTCTATTAGTAGCTGCAAGTTTGGGTGTATTATTTTTTTTAGCTCTTCGTTCACCAAAAAGGCTATTATCTCGAGCGCGTTTTAATGAGACTGGGCTTCTAAGGAACATGTCATATATTTCGGCTGAAGTAACGTTAGCATTACCTTGTCCGAGTCGCATAGAAAGCCTATTACAATTATCGGAATAATATACCGCTTCTTTATAAATAGACAAATCAATTAACGTACTCATAAAGGAAACCGCCTGCATTATTTAGAAATGTTTGTCGGTATTTTTCTTACCAACAAACACCAATACATTGGGAAGGGAATTGACAACCATCTGAAAGTATAAGAAAAAAAGTGGGCCCACCAGGACTTGAACCTGGGACCCGCCGGTTATGAGCCGGCTGCTCTGACCAACTGAGCTATAGGCCCGTCATTCTTATGATTTCAAACTATCGCAAAAAATTATAAAGGTGACAACAAAAAACAAAAAAAATCACACCTATAGAACCCTCTAATCTCTTTTCTTTTACTCAATAAAAGCGCGAAGTTTTTTAGACCGCGAAGGATGGCGTAATTTTCTGAGAGCTTTTGCTTCAATTTGACGAATACGTTCACGCGTAACTTCAAAGCTTTGTCCAACCTCTTCAAGGGTATGATCGCTTTTTTCATTGATACCAAAACGCATACGCAAAACTTTTTCTTCGCGGGGAGTCAACGTAGATAGGGCTTTTTCAGTCTGCTCCGTGAGGCTTCCTGAAATCACCGATTCAGAGGGGCTCATTTGTGATTTGTCTTCAAGAAAATCACCAATGGAATTGTCTTCCTCCTCACCAATAGGCGTTTCTAGAGAAATCGGCTCCACAGCAATTTTTAAGACCTTGCGCACTTTATCCGAAGGAAGATCCATTCGCGCGGCGATTTCTTCTGGGGTGGGTTCACGACCCATCTCCTGAACAAGATGACGGCTTGTCCTGATGAGTTTATTGATAGTCTCAATCATATGGACGGGAATACGAATCGTACGGGCTTGATCCGCAATAGCGCGTGTAATCGCTTGACGAATCCACCATGTTGCGTAGGTAGAAAATTTATAGCCACGTCGATATTCAAACTTGTCGACAGCCTTCATCAGACCAATATTTCCTTCTTGGATCAAATCTAAAAACTGAAGACCTCTATTGGTATATTTTTTGGCAATAGAAACCACCAAACGCAAATTTGCCTCGACAAGGTCACGCTTGGCTTTTTCTGCCGAATCTTGCAAACCAATTAACTCATTATAGGTACTCTGCACTAAGTCTGGCTCTAGGCCTGTTTCAATACGGCAGGTATTGACGGCTTGCAAACCAATCTCAAAATTTCTGAGAATTCTTTGCCATTCACGCTCACGAGCGCCTGGAAAAACCTCATTAGGTTTTGAACTAATGTGCTGTCTTAAAGTGATCACATCCGTGCCGAGCCGACGGGCATAATAAGTCATATCTTGTTCAGCTTCTCTTAAAGCCGTGGCATGACGCCCTAAAACATCAATAGCGGCACCTAAAATTTTTCGGTTTAAATTGAGCTCTCTTAGGGCATCACAAATTTCGACACGAAGTTTTTCAACATTTTTATCATTACCCGTCGCAACGAGCTTTTCATATTTAAGATAAACACCCAGCATGTTTTCGGTCAAAGCTTTGACTTTTTCCGCATGTTCTTCTTCATTATTGGAAGCTTCATCATCGTCAAAGCCTTTGATGAAATTTTTCATGCGCATTTCACCAGCGACGAACTGACGCGCCGCCTGTATAATCGTATTTAATCCCACCTGCAGATCAATCAAGCGCCGTAGGATATTGTATTCTTCCGATTCAATTTTTTTAGCAATTTCAACTTCACCCTCGCGAGAAAGCAGAGCAACACTGCCCATTTTTCGCAAATATATGCGCACAGGGTCATTTGATTTGCCTAAATCGGCACCAACCAACGCGACTTCAGGGACTGTGGTTTCCTCGGCGGTATCATCTGTGTCATCTACTCCTTCATCATCAGCATCCACTAATTCAGCCGCTTCTTCATCACTAATTTGTTTGCCGCGAACCTCAACCCCGCGATTGTTGAGCTCTCCCACAAGCTCATCAAAGTCAATCGGGTTTATACTCTTGACCCCTAAAATCGCGCAAATTTCCTTAACGGTCATGCTATAGTCAGACTTCTTGGCAACCTCGATGATTTGTGGCAATGATTTGTTGACATCAATTGCAGCAGCAACCCCTTTTCGGTCAGAAGCATCGCTTTTACCACTGGCTTTTTCACTTTTTGGTGAGCTGTCACTGGCATCATTTTGCGAACCATAATCTGATTTTTTCTTACGTCCGCGCTTCTTAACACCTTCTGGTCCCAAGATTTCTTCAGCGAACTGCTCAGCGCTCTTTTGATTTTTGCTCTTTAAAACTTTTTCAGGAGCGCTCTGGTCTTTCTTGCCCTTTTTAGGGGCTTTGGCTGAACTTTTTGTCTTTAGGGGAGCGACATTATCATTGTCTAGGGATGATTCAGGCGTGGGGCTTTCTTTAGCCGCATGCTTTTTAACTTTTTTACCCTTTTCCTTAGGGGCTGGATCTTGGGAAGGTCCTGAGGCAGAACTTTTAATTTGAACTTTTTCCGCTTTTTTTGAGCCTTTAGCTATGCTTTTTGTTTCAGCAGAAGCGTTTTTTTTGGAGGACGCCTTTCCCTTAGTCACGCTCTGTGTTTTTTTTTCAGAAGCCTTAGCAGCCTTTGCAGGAGAAGCTTTTTTTTCAACAACCGTTTTCGACGCTTTTTTACCTACGGTCTTTTTTACTGGTGCTGGTTTAGCTTTATCAGGCTTTACAGTTTTTTTTGCACTAGTTTTCACCGGCTTTGCTGCTTTCTTTTCCTGAGTCCCCATAAGTTTGGAGGCTTTTTTCACCAAACGGTCTATGAGTGATTTGTTTTTTGTACTGTGTTTCTTTGTAGTCTTGGCAACCTTTTTCGTTTGTTTGGCGGCACTTTTTTCTTTTGTAACTTTCTTCACAGCTTTTTGAGCTTTAGGTTTTGATACAGCAACTTTCTTAGTGGAAGGAGCAGCTTTTTTAGCCTTGCTCACGGCTGCCGTTTTTTTTTCTTTGGTGCCGGATGTTTTTTTGTTTGTTACTTTCGGCTTAACTTGTTTCGCCATAATTTACATTAACCCCAAATAAAAAAGTTTTCTTTCCCCAAGCATGATGATCGACTTCCCTATTGCCCTCAGTATCTAATTTGTTACTGCGGTACCCACCAATTTCACATTAAAAGGAAACATGAAGCGCTTGATCTATTACCGGCGCAGATGCTTGAACTGCGTTGGTTTTCCCTCAATTAGCATTTATTTTGCCTGTTTTCTGTCTCTGTTGGGTAGGCTTTCCGTCTGGCTTTTTGATAATCCATCAGCCTCACTATGGAAAACCTTTACAACCAAAAACAAATAATAAAAAGGTCATCGTACCTTTTTACCTAATTAGAAGCTAAAAATCAATTATTCCCGGATATTTGCCAAAAATAAATTACTTAAGGGAACTCAGTTGGCGCATGGCTTCCCCGATTCGTTTTGAGAGGATCCCCATTTGCATAAGTATTTGCTCTTCTTCCTGCGAAGAGGATCTTTGCGCTGGATCTAATCTCCCTTTTAACCTACTGAGTTCCTTTTTCAATTCTCGCACCTGATCTGCTATAAATAATCGCTCTAATCTCTTTCTTCTCCCTTCTTGAGGAAACGCTTTTTTCATCGAGAGGAGACGTTCGATGAACGAGAGGATTTCTTCATCTTCTTTTAACTCTGCTAGGGCAAAAGGATCATCTAAAGGACTAATATGACTATCTAATTTTAACATCCAAGCATCACATAAATTCCCCCAATTGCCTGGGAGTAACCCTAGGTTCCCTTGCCGCCAAGCCCTTATTTGTTCTCGCTCATGTTTTTCAGTGGGGCTCAGATAAAGCAAATGTCCCAGTATTTCGATTTCACTTTGTGTCAGTTTGTACTTGGGCTTAGGTAAATTTTTCTGAATTGAGGCGATCTCTTCTCCTCCCCTTTGTAGGGAGGCGTTAGCTTGGGGGTAGGTTTTACTTCCCCTCTCCGGACCAACCCTTGATTGAGAGAGTGCTGAAGGAGTGAAGCGACCAGCACCGCCGCTAATGTTTGAGGGGTTTTGTCCTGCCGAAGCTGGGGGAATATCTCTGGGATTCTCCTTGATTATTGGCGTTTTTCCCTGCGAGGCTACCCCAGCAAAATTCTGCTGGGCATTTTTAAAGCTGCGGGCCTGCGCATTATGAATTTCTTGGTTTTTCAGACCAAGTTCCAAATCACTGAGTTTAATGCCTGTCTTTTCACTTAGGCGGGCAAGTAAATAGCCTTTTTTAAGAGGGTCAAGGCTCACAGCAAGCCAAGGAAAAATATCAGACTTAATAATTTCAAGCATGGGCATAGAGCTACTATTAAGATTTTGGTCATCTTTAAGCAACTGTTCAAAAAGATATTCCTCAGCAGCTTGAGCCTTTGCAAGAACATCTTTCAGCGCATCAACGCCTTGCGAAGTTACAAACGTATCAGGATCTTCTCCCCGAGGCAGGCTTCCCACACGCATATCAAAATGACCAAACCCTATGGCCAGCCGAGCCGCCGCCATGCTCGCCTTAAATCCGGCACCATCCCCGTCAAAGAGTATATAAACCTTTGAACACAGAGGCTTTATAGCACGGAGATGATCCTCGGTTAAGGCTGTACCCAAAACGGCAACACAATTCTTTAGGCCAAGGTGCCACAATTTTAAGGCATCCATATAGCCTTCGACAATGATGATCTCTTTTTTTTCCCTTATGTACGGCTTAGCGTAAGCCAACCCAAAAAGTATCTTCCCTTTTTTAAAGAAAAGGGTTTCTTTACTATTGAGGTACTTAGGTTCTTGGTCTTTTTCGAGTGTTCTCCCGCCAAAAGCTATAACCCTGCCCCATTGATCGCTTATAGGTATCATTAAGCGATTGCGGAAAAAATCAAAAACACTCTGATCACTGGCCCGCTTTCCTCCGAGAGACAACGCAATAATTTCATCATCCTTTGCCCCCAATTTCCTAAGGTGGTTTATAAGCCCCTGGCCAGGAGCAAAACCCACACCATGCTCCTGCTGAAAACTTTGGCTAAACCCACGGGACAAAAAATAGTTTGCTGCCGCTACACCAGAATGAGAGTGACTGAGCTCATCTTGAAAAAAAAGACTAGCTGCCTGCATTAAGCGAAATGCCCTCGTCCTATCTACAGCCCATTTTTTGTCGCTGCTATTTTCTTGATTTTGGATCCAAGTATTTGTGGCCTGGGAGCCATTATCTGAATACCCACTCGAGGCTCCCAATAAAACAGGAGGAATAGATATGCCATAAAGATCAGCCAAATAAATAAGTGCGCCTTTAAAATCGACACCTTCTCGCTGACGCACAAAATCAATGACATCTCCGCTTATTTTGCAGCCAAAGCAAAAGAATCGTTGTTCAAATAGATAAAAACTCGGAGTTTTTTCCCCGTGAAAGGGACAGCAGGTCGCATAATTTGATCCGCGTTTTTCTAATTTATAAAAACGCGCCACAAGATCTTGCAAAGAAGCCTTTTGCAATACGAGTTCTTTAAGTTCAACTAATGCATGCGTCATATGCCCATCTCTCTTTTTTTAAAAAATGGCCATCCCTATATTGGGTTAGGGACGCACGGGAGTGTGCTTTTTGATCAAATTTAAAACAAATTGGCCCAATGAACCATGCCCAAACGAAATTTATTTCATTCGGATATCATATCCTAAGACATAATGCATCGCAGAAAAATCCCAGCGGGTAAAATAGAGAGTTTGAAACATCTTAATGCGACGAGGCGACCTAGGATATTTTACTGGCGCATCTGCACCCCAAGATAAATTAAGGCCGGCTAAGAAATGTAGCAAGCCCATCACCGTAAGTACAGAGATTTTTGATATTTGCGGCTAAGATATATTCGACGCGGTCGCTCTGGGCAAAACTTTTTAGAATAAATATATAGTCATGGCGCCGAGGAGCACGGCAAAGATTTTTTGGATCACCCTCACGATCAAAACTCGTCACTTTTTGTTTTGCTATGCGTATAACCTCAAATTTATTCCTTCGTTCCTTTACAGAAAAATATTCTGTACTTAACCGGTGTAAAATTAAATTTTGTGCTTCACTAAGGCGTGGCGCTAACTTAGGGCTTGGATAAAAGGCGATACCAAAATAGGGCCAGATTTGAGTATTTTGCGGATCGATTAGGTAATAAAGATTGAGAGCCTTAAAATTGTCACCACCCTCCCCTATATAAACACACGGGGCACTGGGAAAATAAAATATCCCATTTTTTTGACTACCTACCTGCTCTGTTTTCACAAATTGCCGGTCTTTAGCTTTGGCGAGCCAGGCCCCGGAACCTTTGGCATACCCCTGAAAGTCTTGGGCTTCATTGCCAAAAAGCGTATAAGAAGCTTTTTTTCTTGACTTAATAGCATCTTGGAGCTTTGAACAGTCATAATTTAAAGGTTTAAAGCTTGAAGCCCTAAGAGCCTGATTAAGGCCGAGCCCCGCAAAAAACAACTGATCCTTGAACATAAAAAAGGGATATTTTTGCTCCGAATCAAAATCAATGGCCTCTTTAAATTCTTTGCAGGACCGTAAGGCTTCCGATAACTTATCACGATCACTAGAATATTTCTTTAAAGCTTGGCGCTTACATTCGAGAAGCAGACTCGCGACCGGAAAAAGGTCCCTACAGGCAGCGAGATTATCTCTGACCTTTCTTGAAACAGGAGCGTTTTCGGGGGTATGTGCTGCTTTTTTACGGCACTGCGAGTAGAGTTGACGCTCTGCACGTTCTTTGCTGACGATGCTGACGATGCTGTCTTTTTGCGTTGCCGCTCTCCTGCCATGACCAGCACCAGCATGTGCCGCCAGCCCAGCATTTTTTTTGCCTACCCGCTGACTTACTGCTGACTTGCTAATTTTCTTCCTTTTTTTATTTGAATCTTTTTTAGAAGCTGCCTGCAGCTCACTCTGACCTGTAAAAACACTTTCCAAAGCTTGCGAAAAACCGTTTTCCCCTATGGGCAAATTTGGCTGTAGCGTGAGAAAACAAACAATAAAAAATTTGAATTTATTTTTTAATTTCATATTCTCTAATTTTATAGAATAATTAACTTTTTATAAAGGGGGTGTGTAGTTTTTTTTTCTATGAAAGGAGGACGAAATGCCATCAATGGATATTGTCAGCGAAATGGATCTGCAAGAACTGGATAATGCCATAAATCAAACCGCCAAAGAAATCGGCCAACGCTTTGATTTTCGGGGCGGCAAATCAAGCATTGCCTTAGATAAAGGACAAAAAAAAGTCAAAATCCTTGCTGATGATGACTTCAAACTACGGGCAATCCACCAAATATTGGGGAGTAAATTAGCTAAAAGAAGTCTCGATCTCAGGGGAATTGATTTTAGCCCCGAGGAACCAGGCAGTAATAATATACTTAAACAGGAAGGTTCGGTACGAGCTGGCCTCAGTAAGGAAGAGGCGAAGAAAATCATTAAACTGATAAAAGAAACTGGTTTAAAAAGCACCCCGCAGGCTCAAGACGATCAGGTAAGAGTGACCTCAAAAAGTATTGACGATCTCCAGGCCATAATGGCGCATCTTCGCAACTCAGATTTAGGCTTGCCCTTACAGTTTATCAATATGAAACGTGATTAGATGAAAATTCAACTTTTTTTGCTTTTTTTTTCTTCATTCTTAAACTAAGGTTGGCCAGTGTCTAAGTAAAGTATAAGTATACGAACATTTAAATAGCCGCTTATTCTGATGTATGTAAGCGGCTTTCCATTTCCAGTCACTATCCTTAAGAGGTTTCCCGTGGGTTTTAAATGCGGCATAGTTGGGCTTCCCAACGTAGGCAAGTCAACGATCTTTAACGCCTTAACAAAGGCGGGCGCGGAAAGTGCTAATTACCCTTTTTGCACTATTGACCCCAATGTTGGCATGGTCGCGGTTCCAGACCCGCGCATGGATACCCTAATTAAATTTATCAAACCACAAAAAAAAGTCCCCACTTCGATGGAATTTGTCGACATTGCTGGTCTCGTTAAAGGAGCCTCTCAAGGTGAGGGGTTAGGTAACCAGTTTCTATCCCACATTAGGCAAACAGATGCCATTTGCCATGTCGTAAGGTGCTTTGATTCTAGTGATATTGTTCATGTTGAAGGTGCCATTGATCCATTAAGAGATATCGGTATTATCGAAACCGAGCTTATTTACTCGGACTATGAAACGGTGGAACGAAATCTCTCTCGCATGCAAAAAGCACAAAAAGGCACCATAGTTAAAGAAAGAATCTTAGCGTTAGAAATGCTGAGCCAGCTAGCCACACATCTTCAAGCCCTTAAGCCCGCACGTAGTTTTAATCGTGAAGCATTTGCTTCTAGCGAAGAAGCGGATAATGTTTACCGCGATCTTCATCTTATTACGGCAAAAAAAGTCTTATATGTTTGCAATGTCGAAGAAGAACTTGCTCGCGGCGATACCGACAATGATTATACGCTCAAAGTGAAAAGCAGAGCTAAAGATGAAGGCGCTGGGGTCGTTCTTATTTCCGGAAAGCTGGAGGAAGAAATAGCAGGTCTTGACGATGATTCCTTATATGAGATGCTATCTGGCCTAAATATGACGGAGCCTGGTTTAAATCGTCTCATCCGTTCAGGTTATGATCTCCTTGGGCTTCAGACTTATTTTACGGCAGGTGAAAAAGAAGTACGTGCCTGGACCATCCGAAAAGGTGACTCTGCACCAACCGCTGCCGGTAAAATTCATTCTGACTTTGAAAGAGGATTTATTTGCGCTGAAGTCTATTCAATTGCAGATTTGGAAAAGCATGGTAGCAAGGCAAAAATGAAAGAAAAAGGCCTAGTACGCACAGAAGGCAAAACTTATATTGTCCAGGATGGTGATGTTATGGAGTTTCGTTTTAATGTTTAGCTACCTTAGAGGACAGTATTGAGAGCACGAACTTTAATTTTTAGCTAATGGTGATGTAACGTAAAGTGCACCAAGAGAAAAAAAACAGACCCTAACCCCATCAAAAGCCTTTCCGGCCACGACTGCGCAAACCTCGGTAGCAAATGAAACAGGACGACAAATAGAATTATGCCACTTACCAGACTGAGTGAAAAGTGTGGAAAGTCTGTAAATACTTTGACCCCAAGACCCGAAATAAAGTAACCCATGAGCATAGCACAGACCGCAAAAACGGATGTTGCTAAAGCAAGGCCATATACCCCAACAATTTCTAACATAAGTAGCGAAGTTAGGGTGGTTTCGGCAGCGATATGAAGACCCATACCTATTATCGTGGACAGAGTAGCATCAGAGGCCACATGCCCTAAAATGCCCAGAGAGATACCATCAAAAAATGTGCAAATCAAAAGGCAGGTCAGCAGGGAAAAAACAGACAGAACATCCCGCCTGCGATGCTTAAGATGTGATTCAGAATTGGTTTTCTGATGCTGGCAGCAGCTATGTAATTCTAAATCAACGTGAGGTAGGCTTGACTCATCTATAAGCTCCTTGGTGCTTGCCGTCGCCTGAATTTTCTTACCAAAAACGCCCGATGAGACGCCACCCACAATAACAGAAGCTAGCCGGGTGACCAAAATTTTGTCAACTGCAAATACCAATAGACTCCCCATAAGTACATAAAAAATGGTGCTGGTTAGAGCCATAACACCCGTGCCTGAAAGTGCTGTCGGTAAAAATTCAAAAATGACCAGAAAAACAAGATAGCCGGAAGACATGGCCATGATCATACGCATAGATTTTGGAGATACTCGTCTCACATGGATAAACCAAAAAGCTAACCAACTGAGAAGAATGATCAGGACTGTAAAGGTTGCTATTAATAGATTAGTTGATGCTGCCATCATAGTGATTTAACCTTATCTAATGTCACGCTGGACGAAGAGGAATTATTTTTAAGATTATTAAGACACATGGCACAGCTGCCATACAAAAAAAGTTCATGTTTTTCTAATGTAAATCCTTGAGGAATAAGCTTTACCAAATCACTAGAGCAGTTATTGACCGGAAACAAATTGTGGCAACGACGACACACAAAATGATGATGATGGCGCGAAGAACTCATTTCAAACTTAGGCTGTACTTCTCCCGGAATTTCGACTACGTCTACCTCACCACTGCTTCGCAGCTCCTTTAAACAGCGGTACACCGTCGCAAGCCCAAGACTGGGAACTTCACGCTTCGCTAAGGTTAAAATTTCCAAAGGTGACAAAGGATATTCATTTTCGCCCAATGCACTTTTTACGGCATTTTTTTGCTTAGTTTTTCGAACTGAAGGTGCCTTGGTGCGTTCCATGATGGTATGCGTCTCCTGCTTAATGAAAATAAATTATCATTATCAACTTTGCACAAACCTCGCCACATTATAATTTTTTTACTCATATTTTCATCATATTACCTTAAATTAGCTGCGGCCAAGCAACACGCCATTATTGTAGTCACTCTATCCCCCAAAAAACATGAAATCTTTACAAACCTGTTTTTATTATATTTTTAATAATTTTTTATCATTTTCCTAAAGGAATTTTAGATAATTCCGAAAGGCCGGTAACTTGTCGGATCCTTACTGGGGCAAGGGTCGAAAGAGAGCACAATGCTTAGGAGTCAAACATGAGTGAACTTAGCTGGTTTGTGTACCAAAATCAAAAACAATTGGGACCGTTTACGAGCGAACAAGTTCTGCAGCTTTACAACACCCAAATGCTGAGTGAAGATTCGTTCCTTTTTAAAGCAGGCTGGAAAGATTGGGTTGCTTTCAATGATTGTCGTGCCGAATTAGGGCTACCCGCCCCTCAACCGGAAAAGAAACCAGCCAAAGCCAACACGGCACCACGGGCTACTGTTTCGGGAAGGGTCATCGTTCACAATAACGGAGACTTGGTGATAGGCAAAGGGGTAAATATCTCATCATCGGGGATTTTCATTGAAACGACGCAGCAGATTTTTACACTCGGTGAACGTTTAAAACTTTCAGTCAAAGTTGTCGGTCTCGGCAAAGCTTTTAATGCCCAAGCTGAAGTCATTAGGTTCAATGAAGATCCACGCTGGCCTCTAGGTTATGGCCTCAGTTTCCTCGGCCTCGAAGCCCACTTGAGAGAGGAAATCGATAACTTGGTGAGAAAAATTCCGGACAAAAATCGCTTGAAACACGCGCAATGATAGGTGTTTGAAAATTTTAAAAAAAAGACAAAAACGGCAGTATCTGCTGCCAAATGTCCCAAAAATTAAAAAAAGGAAATACCGTGCTTAATACGAATGATGAAATCAATAGCTGGCGTGATGCAACCAAAATCGAAGATATGATTAGCCTAATCGATAGAGGAATTCTTCTACCATGGCAGGATAGTCGCAAAGTCCTGAAGGGCATGGCTCCAGAATCTATGGAAATCGTAATCCGTCATATTGCTAAGCTATTTGATGAACGCAGTGACCAACTTCTGAGCATGGAAATTTTGACCGAAAGCCTACTTGCATTTATAAGTGCCGCCGGAGAGAAGAAACTTATTTACCAATTTATCGCGGAAATATTTTCACAAGTCCACCAAGAGCGCTGTATTGATGGTCTTATCAAAACTGTTCTAAAAAATGATCTTATTGATAAAGATTACCGAGAAGGAGCTTTCGTCCTCGGTATCTTTTTGATCAGTGAACTGGGTTTAGCTATTTTTCAATACAAAGAAGAAACTCAGGATAACGCTCCCTGGATAGACACCTGTTTACATAGCATTGCCACACATCTTTTAGCTCTTGGAAATGAAAACAACACCCATATTCGTTTGGCACTGTTGCGCTACTTCGGAACATTTAATGTTTTTCCCCAGTACCGTTTCAGTTTTAATCGCATTCTCTCGCGTTTTGCCCATACTTTACTCGAACAGCTTTTTTCCCAATTATTTAACCGCAAAAATGAAGCCTCTGCCCTAAGCTATTTGCTTGAAGTTATGCCCTACATTTTTGAGGGTGATCAATATGCCCAGCAAATTGTTTACTACAACTTCAGACACTTTTTGCTCAAATACCCAGACCGATTTGTTATGTTTCTTACAGAAATTGCCAAAAAATATGAAGAGCTACCGCAGGAACGTTCAGATCTCAGTTTAGATACCTACCTAAAACACCTCGTTGCACTTTTTGATGTCTGCAATGAAGTTGATCACAAAAATTTGGGACGTGATGTTCTTATGGTCATCATCAATTTCAGTGAAAATAATGATGTGAAGCTAAAAGCATACAACCTTTTCAAACAGCTTTCACTGCGTAAATCTTTTTTAGAAATGGGAAGCCTATTAGTCCCATCATTAAAACATGATGAAATTTTAAAAACACTCAGCAAACAAAGTACCAAAAAAAGAGGACGCAAACCAAGCTTTAGCAAAAACAGCGAAAATATTTCTTTAACCAATATGGACAATTTAGGCATTGAAATTAGTAAGGCTAGTTAATAGCAGGCGCGAAACAGAGTTTCGCGCCTGCTACGTGTCCCGAACGAGCGTAGCTCGGAGGGATCTCCCTCGAAATATCTCCAGTATTGTTTTTATCTCATTTAAATTTTCTTTGTATGCGCTATTTTTTTCTCCTCTGATAACGTATCCCGAACGAGCGTAGCTCGGAGGGATCTTTCTCGAATTATCGCCGGTACTGTTTTTAATGTTTTGATATCAAAAGATTTATCGGCAAAAAATTATCTAAGAATAAACATCTCTGCTTTAGTTGTCCAAAAGTATGCCGACCCTTAACTCCTGAACAATTTTTTTCTCTAGGGGGGGTTATGGTAGCCACAAAGGATAACGCAAATGATCAGTTTAACTCATTAAACCGGGTACAGGTTGTCCGTCCAGAACGAATTTTAAATAGTGAAAAATACTTATTTATAAAAATCAGTGATTTGGAACTAGAGCTTATTGATTATTCTTCTTTTGGGCTATCCGTACTTTCAGAAAAGCCCCTATCTAACATATTTCCTGAAACGAACATGATAAACGCATCCATAATATTTAATAATATTTCTTTACAGACCGCCGATATTGTACCCGTTTATGAGACAAAGCTTAACAACAGTCTATATAAAATAGCGTTTGAAATTAGGCATGCTCCTTTAAATGTTGAAATGATTTCTGCCAGTGTCGAAGCGTTACAAACTTTTTCCGAAGTAACAGCTAAGCTTGAACTGTCTTCGAAAATACTACCAGAGATTAAAGTTATCGTATCTGACGTTCATGCGTTGCTTAGTGGACTAAAAGATTCCTTATCCGACTTAGAATCTCAGTGGGAGCAGCTGGATCCTAGCGATCGGTCTAACAGAGAAATCGGTACCGCTAAAGTCGTAGCAGCAAAGTTTGGTGAAATCGCTTGGCCAATATTTAGATATGCTGATCAACTACTTAACAAAGTATCAGACGAAGAAGACAAAATTTTGCATTTGCGTTTTATTCGAGAAAACCTAGGAAGCCTGCTATTCAAAGCTCCATTTGCCAATCGCAGTTTTTTTAAACCATCGGGATATGCTGGTGACTTTGAAATGATGAATCAAATTTACCGGAATCAACTTGAGGGTGCAGACCTTTTTTCAAAATGTTTACATCGTTTTTTTGTCGACCAAGATGCAGCCAAAGCTGTACAAAATCGTTCGGTTTACCTGCATAAAAAAATTGAGCAAAACATTGAAAAATGTCAAGGAACCCCCCTAAGAATTTTGTCTTTAGCCTGTGGCCCTGCCTTTGAAATTAGCAATATTCTCGAAACCGTGAACCCTGAGCTCAATTTTGAAGTGGTTCTTCTTGATCAAGATGTAAGGGCTCTACAAAATGCGCAAAGAGGAATAAGAGAAGTCCTAATTAGAAGAAACCTAAAAAATGTTAAAATCGACTACCGTATCCAATCGGTAAAACATGTACTTACCCGAGGCCTCAAAGACGAACGCGGTTACGATTTTATGTACTCTTCAGGTCTTTTTGATTATCTCGCAGATGATATTGCCATTGCCACCATGAAACGCATGTTTGCTGCCCTTAAACCCGGTGGTGACCTTCTAATTGGCAATTTTTCAACAAGCAACCCCAACCGCAGCATCATGGAAATTTGTCTAGACTGGAATTTAATATATCGTTCAGACGAAGATATGGAAAGATTGGCACGTGCTGTGGCCGATAATGTTGTTGTCGAATCAGAAGATTTGGGCGTCAATTTATTCGTCATTCTTAAAAAATAAGAAAAAAGAATCGGAAATTTACTGATGTCGAGCGAAATAATTCAGCTATTTCAGGAAGAGCAAATTTCTTCTATAAAAGAAATAGTCAGAGTTATTTCGCAAAAAATGGCTCTGCCGCTTTTTCTTATATTTTGGCTAGCTGACTGGATATTTGCGCCGCAGTTAGCCTGGTATTTTCTGCTGCTGAGACTATCAATTATTCCGGTAATTCTTGCTATTAGCCTTATGTTCAAGCAGCCTGTAAGCGCGAGCAAAGCTCAATTTTTAGCGCTTATTCTTAGCAGTTATTTTGGACTCACTATATCAATAATGATGATGATGACAGGAGGATCGACCTCACTCTATTACGCGGGCATTAATCTCGTAGCTGCTGGAGTGGCCTTAATTCCTTTTACACTTGGTTTTACACTGCTGACTCTTGCTATAATTGTGGCCCCCTTTTTTATTATGCTAGGATTTTCGGCCTATAATCTAAATTCTGTCAGCACTTCGTTGCTGCACTCCTTTTTCGTTTTTGGCAATTGTGTTGTTGTCACAGTCATCCGCATTACTATCAATCAAATAAAAATGGCGGAATTAGAGGCACGACTTGGACTAAAAAAAGAAATTCAAAGCCGAAATCTGATTATTAAAGATCAAGCTCATGAGGCATCAAGATTAAAGCAGCTGAGCCGACAATTTAGCCCGCAGGTTATTCAGGCGATGTCTACAGGAACTTTAAGGTTAGATAATAAAGTCAATCGACAACAAATCTGTGTCTGTTTTATTGATATTGTCAACTCCACCAGTCGTATTACCCGTATTGATAAGGATCAAATGGATGCCGTAATTTCGCGGTTTATGGATGATACGATACAGTCTTTGCTCCAATATGACATTACCATCGATAAGTTTCTAGGTGATGGTATTATAGCTTTTTCTAATGCCCCGATGAAGAAATTTAATTATGTTGACAATGCATTACTGGGCGCACTCAAAGTTTTAGAAAAAATCCAGCAACATCGAGGTTTTTATCTTGAGAACTGGCTACAAGAGTT
>JAUILP010000107.1 GCA_030432875.1 Oligoflexia bacterium
CTTTTTTGATCGCAAGATGCCACTCCTTGACAATTTTTTCTGCAACCAGAGGATTGTCATGTTTAGGGGGAAGAACAATAAATTTATGACATTCCATACGGTCTGGTTTGGCTTCTTGCAGCACGACCTGAACGTATTGTTCACAGTCATAAACCGTATCTCGCAAATAATCATTGCCAAGAAATACCGTACCCCAGATCCACTGACCTGTCCCAACGGCAATACCAATGCCAAGTATACCAAGATCAGGCAATAAGGCTTCCTGCCAGCGCCAATCACAGTTTATCCTGATTTTTTTTGCGGTCCCTTTTCGGTCAGTTTGCATATAAATCATATGCGACGGGGCGACTACCGTCTCATAAAAAAACGGGGTTTTGCCAATAAGCTGATATTTATTCCCGATTTTGACATATGTCGGAAGCCCGCGGGGTTCACTATCAATAGACATGATCTGGCGTTTTCCACTCATGGTACCGCAGTGCGATAGTATGAATGAAAAAAATACGCAAAAAAATATTCGTATTATCAGCTTTAATTTGTGATATGACAGAGGCTTTTTCCTAAAGGCATGGTGTTAAAAAGCAATTTATTGGAGTTCTCCAGCATACAAAACAAAAGCCTTACCACAAACAAGCGCTTCGGGAAATAGAAAACAGGAGAGATTAAACGAGAATTTTTTTTTATTTGATCCAAAACTAAAGGCAAAAAACCACTTTTTTTGGTGCTCAGGGCGGGACTTGAACCCGCATGCTTTGGGCATACGCTTCTGAGACGTACGTGTCTACCAATTTCACCACCTGAGCTTAAAGTCGCGTGATAAAAATAATAACTTACCATAAGGAAAAAACGAAATTCCTGTCAAGTGCTGATTCTCTAACTCATTGCAAAACCTACAAAAAAAATGTGCGTCGCCGAAGAACTGAGAAACTTCTCAAAAAGAGCTGGAAGGCACTGTCACACCGAAAAGCCCAGCGCAATGTACACTAAGTCTATGAATAGCTAAGCCCAGGTGGTTACGCCTCAGGCCAATACTTTTTAAGAAGTTACCGAATCACGATGTAAGAAACTAATAATAGGCATAAAATGAGAGCATCCCCGAAAATCCATCGCATCAATTTCTTGAACTATTTTTTCCTCGTTGACGATACGCTCTGAAAGTTATAAGGAGAAAGTGGCTGGGTTCTCATTCTATCAATTTGATTGAAAGCAGCCTTCCTGATTCTCTTTTTTTTTTATTAATTACCAAAAAATTGAAAAGAGAAATCACCTGAAAATGTAGAAAAAATGGAGGCAGTGGATAACCTTAACGCGGAATAGTTAGCGCGTTATTCATATGAAGTAAGGTATTAATATGACTAGAATAGCAGTCTTTTTTTCGCGTATTTTCCCTATAACAGCGACTTTAAATGTCCTTGTGGCACTGAGTCTCGGCCATACAGTCTATGATGTAGCCCTAGCTCAAGATAAAACGGTCAACCATCTCATTGCTTGGCACCCCACCGAGGGACACGTGCCTTTAGATATTCGCGTAGGGTACGGCCCAATGGATTTTGATATTGGTAGCCAAGTAGACTGTACCGAGTTTTTAAAAGAGTATAAAAGCCCAACTGAGCAAAAATTAGCACAGATAGATTTTCTTCGCTTAGTTGATTGCCAGGGATTTATTTGGGACTTTGGGCTAGCGGCAAGATTACAACAGACCAAACTATGGTTTGGATTTACCCAGCTATCTTTGGCAAAAACGTTTGTCAGCAACAATAGATTTTGGCTCAAATATGCCCTCTTAACTAAAAATGTCGTGATAGAGCTCCTAAATATAAACTATGGCTCACCTGCAGAAATTGAAGCGCAAATTTTATTTCAAAATTCACTTGAAAAAAACTTTGGTGATCAACCGAGTTCTTTAAAACTGGTCGGCCCAAGAATTGTACCGGACAGAGCGCCAATTAAAAAAGCCTTAGAAATTTACTCGCAAAAAAATGCTAGGTTTTTCGCTTATACACTCCTCTACGATCGTGCCATAGAAGCGGAACCGATTTGGCCGGAGCAAAAATTGGGTTTTGACACTTATTTTGATTTTACCCACGATATTCAGGGTGAAAGTCCCTTTGCCATTAATTACCCCAAGCCCGCACAAATGGTGGCTGAATACCAACAACGAAAACTCGGCGAGCATCTAAAACTTTCCTATCTTGCGGCAACAATATCATCAGTCGCTGTCGCATCGGTTCAGGCAGAAAACCAAAATCAAGACGAAAGCAAAGCCCTACTAAAAAATCTTATTTATGGCGATTATCAAAATTTGACCGAAATGGAAAAAAAACTTATCAGCAGTTTTATTTCGGTACATAAAAGAGATCAAAACATCTACTGGCCTCTTTCACATCCCGCTGTTGGTGATCCTTGGGACAATCCTTTTGTTCCGAGCCTCAATACCTATCCCTTTGTCGGTATTATTTTTGGCCCCACCCAACAAACGCTCTATGCCTTAGTGACCAATATCAGTGACCGTGAAGAAGACGTGTTTATAAAAAATGATATTAAGGAAGATGGCAGCTGGACGTCTTATCATATATCAGATGTTCTATTTTCAAATCAGAATCAATTTGCCCTTAAAGGAACTCGTATAGAGCGTATCATGCTTCAGGCACATGAAGTGTTAATGCTTAAACTCGAACGGATTGAGTGATCTTTATTATATCACTGTCAGTGTGTAAAAATCCATCATGGTATGAATATAAGTCATTTGATGAGCTGGACCCAGGCCCCCCTTGTCTTCCAAGGGGTCCCATTTTTTTACCGCCTTGACAAGACACAAAGCGGATGCCCCTTAAAAAATTCCAATTTTTATTTCTTAATAAGCCTCAATTCATTGATCGATGAATCTTGGGATCTTACAAATCTTAAAGTTTCTATTTCCATTTTAGGCACCTATTGGTAAAATATGATAGCTTTCAAAGTACAATTATTTATTTTTTGAACAAGGGTATTTATCGCTGATTTCCCTTCAACAAAAAAATATTTGCATTTTTCGCGTATCAAATGCGTTAAATTGAGGCATGATTTTTTAAGCTAAGATTTGTGATAAAACGCTAGCCGGGGGGGGAGAAATGAAAAAAGTCCTTATACTAGGCGGGGGGACGGGCGGTACAAATATCGCCAACCACCTGCGAAAGCTTCATAACACCAAAGAAATGACCATTACCGTCGTTGACCGTGATGATGTGCATATTTATCAACCTGGTTTACTTTTTATTCCTTTTGGCATTTACAAACCAGAAGAAATAGTACGCCCCCGACTAAAACAACTTTCCTCCAATATTAATCATATTTTCAGCGAAATTGATCGCGTTGAGCATAGTGCGAATCAAGTGCATCTCAAAGATGGTCAAATACTTGATTATGATTTATTAGTCATTGCGACAGGTGCAGAAATTTTACCCGAAGAAACAGAAGGCTTGACTGGGACAGGCTGGCAAAAAAACATGTTTGATTTTTATACCCTTGAAGGGGCAAAAAATTTAGCACAAAAGTTAGGCACCTGGCAAGGGGGACGTTTGGTGATAAATGTCGTGGATATGCCCATAAAATGTCCCGTAGCACCACTTGAATTCGCGTTTTTGGCTGATTGGTATTTTCACAAAAGAGGTATACGCGATAAAGTAGAAATAATTTACGCGACGCCTTTAGATGGTGCTTTTACCAAACCTATGGCTTCTAAGTTTTTGCAAAACCTATTGTCCCAAAAAAATATCATCCTAGAAACAGAGTTTAATACGGCAACCGCTGACGGCAAAAATAGTAAGCTCGTCGCTTATGACGAGAGAGAAATCCCTTTTGATCTCTTGGTCAGTATACCCATACACGGTGGTTCTTCTTATATTGAAAAGTCTCCTGGCCTGGGTGATGAGCTTAATTTTGTGATCACAGACAAAAATACCCTGCAAGCAAAATGTGCGGCCAATATATTTGCTATTGGCGATGTTACCACGCTTCCGACATCAAAAGCTGGTTCGGTAACCCACTTTGCTGCAGAAGTTCTTGTAGAAAACATCCTTGCTTGGTTCAAAGGAGAAGAATTACCCGCTCACTTTGATGGCCATGCCAACTGCTTTATTGAAACTGGATTTAAGCGGGCTCTGCTCATAGATTTTAATTATGAAACGGAGCCACTTCCTGGACACTTTCCTTTTGCATTTGGGCCTATGGCCCTTCTCAAGGAAACACGCCTTAATCACCTGGGAAAAATGATGTTTAGCTGGCTATATTGGAATTTTTTATTACCTGCACGACCACTCCCAGGCATACCAAGTAAAATGAGCCTTAAAGGCAAAAAAACGTCTTAATAATTTTTTTAACAGGAGGACAAAATGGGGCTAAAAGAATACGCAGGTAAACAAATCGAGATTGATGATGATGGCTTTGTCGTCAACGTTTCAGATTGGAATGAAGAAATTGCCAAAGCTATTGCTGCTGAAAATAGTTTGACCAATTTAAATGCGCAGCACTGGCAAGTTATCAATTTTATGCGAAAAAAGTTTACTGAAGACGGCGATACGCCTTCCGTTCGAGCTCTAGGCAAACTCTCTGGGGTTTCGATCAAGGAGCTCTATGAGCTTTTTCCCAAAGGCCCAGCTAAGCTTGCCGCTAAAATTGCAGGTGTCCCGAAACCGCGCGGCTGTATTTGAAAAATCATCATTAGAGGAGAGGCAAAATGAGCAAAGAAGCCATCGAAAGAGTATCAATTATCATATCTAAAGGATCTTTAGAAGGTGTTTATCCCGGCCTCATCATGGCAAATGGGGCCAGAATGGAAGGTATTGAAGCAAACTTATTTTTCACATTTTTTGGCATGGACGCAATTAATAAGTCTCATTACGAAAACATTAAAGTTGCTGCCGTTGGCAATCCCGGACTGCATATACCGACTTTGCTTGGCTGTATTCCGGGAATGTCAGCTCTTATTACCAGTCAGATGAATAAAACTATGGCAAAACTCGATATCCCCCCTATCCCAGAGTTTCTCGAAATGATTGCTGACTCTGGAGCCGGTATATATGCATGCCAGGCCACTGTAGAAATGTTTAAGCTCAAGAAAGAAAACTTTATCAGCCAGCTCAGTGGCATTATTACGGTGGGGGAATTTTATCAGATGGCGGCAGGGGGCCAAATCGTTTTCACCTAGAGCTAGCCTAGCGATTTTTCATTAGGTATTTGCTGAGGACGGTGCTTTAGCGAAGCGATAAAGGAAAGAAGAATCAATAAAGCCCCGATGAGACCCGTAAACCATTCGGGGATATGCATGATCGTACCGAGAATCATGGCCGTTGCTAGAGCACCAATGGCATAAAAAGCACCATGCTCAAGGTAGCGGTATTCGGCAAGAGTGCCTTTTTCTACAAGCAGTATCGTAAAGCTTCTGACATAAAGTGCGCCGATACCCAGGCCGATCATAATGATAAAAATATTTTTTGATAGGGCAAAAGCACCCACAACCCCGTCAAAACTAAAGGAAGCATCGAGGACTTCCAAATAAAGAAAAAGACCAATGCTAGCTTTTTGTATATCCTGAGATTTTTCTCCTGATATTTCTAAAAATGTACTCACGGCATCGACAGCCACATAAGTTACCAGCCCCAAGATACCGGCAATCAAAAAAGGCAATCGCTTCTCATCTGCTAAGGCTAAAGATGTCGCGTATAAGACAAGAAGGGCAAAACCGAGCTCAATGGATTTGAGTCTTCCGAGCGATTTTAACCGTATTTCTAAAAAATGCACCCAGTGCACATCCTTCTTAAAGTCAAAAAAATAGTTAAAACACACCATGAACAAAAATCCCCCACCATAGGCGCTGATGGGCAAATGGCTCGCGAGCATAAGTGAACTATACTGTTCGGGGTCGATTACGGAAAGTTTTAGGGCTTCAATGGGGCCTATACCGGCAGTGGTTGAAACAATAAGGACAGGGAAAACAAGACGCATACCAAATACCGCGACTAATATACCCCATGTTAAAAATCTCCTACGCCAAAGTTCTGTCATGTTTTTAAGAGTGGCCGCATTGACGATGGCATTGTCAAAGGAAAGTGAAATTTCTAAAATACTTAAAATCAAAACTATAAAAAGAGTGTTCAGAACGGAATTGATAGAGGGCTCAGCATTCCATGCGAGTATTCCTGCAAGAACAAAACCTACAGCCGTAAGGATAAAAGAGAAATAGAAATATCGTAAATTAGTCATTACCCAGATGCACTTATTTGTTTGTGTTCGCGTAAGCTCCCTGTGAATAATTCAAATATTAAAAGTTTTGCTGGAATTGAGCCATTTAAAAGTTTGAGTTTTTTCTTTGGGCGCAGGCCTATAAGTTTATAAGGTGAATTTTCCGCAACAAGAAACGCTGCCGTCCAACCTTTATAGTTATGCTTAAGATGCGAGCCAATATTTTGGTAGAGATTTTCTAACTCTTCGGGATTTTCTTTTGCCAAACGCTCCCCATAGGGAAGATTGCAAACCATAATGCCTCGGGGTGCCGGTGGCGGAGACGCCAAAAAATCAGCCGCAAAAAATTGGATATATTTTTCAACTCTCGCTCTGAGAGCCGTGCTTTTTGCATAATCAATATATAAAGGGCTTATATCACTAGCAAAAATAGGTGCTCTCAATTCTGCAACTTTCTGCTGCCGCGCTAGGCTCTGACACTCCTCAAATAAGGACCTCTTAAAAAATTTGAGGCTTTCAAAGGCAAACTCCCCTTTTTTTCGGTGAATAAGCGGCGCTTTCCCGAGCGAAATATAGGCGGCCTCAATTGCTATGGTTCCGCTACCGCACATGGGATCATAAAGGGGTTGCTCACCGGTATAGCCAGCGAAACGCAATATGCTAGCCGCAAGAGTTTCTTTTAGCGGAGCGGGGTGCCCTTCGACACTACGGTACCCCCGTTTATGCAAAGCCTTACCAGACGTATGCACACCCAGAGTCAAGAGACCGCCCCTAAGATGGGCGATAACAACCACATCGGGCTCAGGGATATTAACTAAAGGCATCTTGCCTTCTTTAAATTTAAAGGCGTCCCAAAGGCCTTCTTTGACCTTACGACTGAGCAAATTGGCCGTAATCTCATGCTCTCCGCGGTCGCCGATGGTTGCATCTACGCGAAAGGTCTTATTGGCGCGAAAAATATCTGGCCACGGTATGCGGCTACTTTGGCTGAAAACGGCTTCTATTTGGTTACTTATGCGCACTTCTTTGAGAATAAGATAAAAATTGCTTATGGTGCTGAGGTTAAGGTGGGCGTTATAGAATCCCACCTCGTCGGTGGTAAAACTCACCGCTTTGTAAAGTGGCTTGATATCCTGACCGCCAAAATCAGCGATTTCCTTCATAACAATCTCTTTGGTTTCTTCAGGGCAGGTGGCAAGCATGTGGAAATTCATCATAAATAGACTATACTTAAAAATTGTTGGTTATGAGAGGATTCAAAGAGGCACTAATGCCAATCTGGGTTTTACCATAGCCATTTCAGGGGTGCAAGGTGCGTCCGCTTATTTTTCAGCAAGAAAAGCCTAGGACTCGTTTTTTATGGCAATCAATCGTTTTTTAAATATTTTTGGGGCTTACGCATTGGCCGCTTCGTTTTTTTTTGGGGCAACCGCGTTAGAAGGACGCTTTTTTGTAGAAGATGCCGAAGAAATTGATCGCGAAGAGCTTCTGAGCACTGAATATTACAATGATGCCCAAAGCTATACTTTTTTTGATGGCTGGCTTGAGGCCTATGACGCAAGTCAAGTAGCGCTTCTGATCAGCGCTGGCAGCCTCAATAAAACGCGTTTTTTATATGAAGATTATTTCAAATTTGGAGCGGCACCAACACCAGGGCCTTTTTTAAACTTTCATCATAAAACCTTTCACGATGAACTCATACAAGCTCGAGAAAATGTCATAGAGCTTGGATACGGCAATGAGAGCAATTTTTCGTTAAGTATCCTAGGAGAGGGAGACAGCCAAAAAAAATGGGCAGATCTGGGACTTCGGTTCAAAGTTCAAGATAGGGATCAACTGACATCTCTCACTGTTACTTACTGGTCTGTAGATCATTATTACCGCAGCAAAGAAGACATAAAAAGTGATACGTATGCAAGACCCATATTTAGCTATGACGTTCAGGCTTCCGTTCGGGTGCCAGAAACCGAAATTAAGTTTACCCTAAAATCCCTGTTTGATAGTCCCCTACTCTGGCAGCGCGTTAGCAAAAATTATTTTTATACCGCGACGCGAACGCAAAATGACCTGAATTTTAGTTACCCGATTGACAAAAAAATACTTTCACTCAGTGTGTATGATGAAAATAAAAAAGAAGCAAAAACATGGCTGCAATCGCCCGCAAATACAGAGATGGAAAAATCTTTGAGCCGCCGCGTTCAAAAATATACGCTTAGGTATGTCCATAAAATTTTTCCCACCCAAATTTTTACAGGGGAAATTGGAAATATTCTGAGAACGGCTAATTACGAATATTCAGTCAGCAATTGGCAGGAAGATACTCTCTATGGAATTGAGCCTTTTAGCAGTGATAGCCGCAGGGAAGAGCCATTTCTGAGTGGATTTTATTATTTTCCCATCCCAGGTAAGGAGCAGCATGGCATGCAAATCGGCCTGATAAATAATTT
>JAUILP010000108.1 GCA_030432875.1 Oligoflexia bacterium
GATTAAATCCGAGAAACCAGGGCCAGGATTGATTCATCACTCTGATAGAGGTGTTCAGTATGCTTGCCAAGCTTTCCGGCGCAAATTAAAAGTTAATGGTGATCTTACCCCCAAATTTCGGACGCATTTTTATGCTGCTTTTAACATAATTTCTCTCTCAAAATCAGTGGGAGTCTTATAGCCCAAAAAGGAGTGAATTCTTTTCCTGTTGTAAAACCCGCAAATCCACTAAAAATGACCTGATGCAATATTAACCGTCATAATCACCTGGATTAATTAAATAAAAACATATTATTTACCATTACTCGCACAGTAGCCGATCAGATATGTACTGATTATCTCAAAGAATACATAGGACGATAATTTATGGAAAAATACCCTAGAATTTATATGTCAATTTTTTGCCTCTCCCTGTTCGCTTGCAATGCAGGCAATGAGTTTGGGCAAAGAAATTTGAACTCTCAAGTGAAAGGGGCCAATACTCAAGGGGAAGATGCCCAAACTAACAGTGAAAAATATAGTGATACGCTTGATACTGGAAATCATGCACCTGAAGCGAGTGAAACTGGAGGAGGAGATCATTCAGATGCGGATTTGCCGCAAGATTTAGGCAATCCTGAAGTTGCAGGAAGCGCCGAAGATTTAGGTGATGGACATGATCTACAACCCACCGCCAAAATGTCACGCGACGGTGGCAAATCCGGCAAGATGAAAAGCGCAGAGCCCGTTGATATCGCTGGTGCTTTTTTGGCTGGCGGCTTTGCAAAGCGTTCTGCTGGAATAACGGTGATCGGATATGACGCGTTTAGTGATCGTACTTTTACGACGCGGCATGTGGGTGGGGCGGATGACGCCCTACGTCTGCAGCTTAAAAGTCGGATGCACATAGGGTATTACGATGCCACTGCCAATTCTTTTAACGAATTTACTAGCGCAAACAATATTGATATTACTGATCCTGATGTACTAACTAAATTTACATATGGATTTGAAGTCCCAGATGATCAAAGCCATTTGCTGAGTCTCAAGTATGATGACGGAAATGGTCGTACTCAGTATATGCCGGTTAATTACCCGTCAGTTTTGCCTGTGAACACGGTTAATGTAAAACTGGTTTATGGATACGGGGCACTGAGGGGAGATCATGTGTATGGCATCTCCTCGTCCCCCAATGACCCATCAGCTGTTTTTGTAAAAAAATTAAATTCAGTCGATCCCTTTAACCATAATGTTGCCAGTTCAGCTGGTGAATATTTTCAAGTCAAAAATATGAGCAATAACCGCATACTTAGTGTTCTTCCTCAGTCAGAATCACAACTCATTTTTGCAGGCGCCCATGGTAACATTAATGTAAACGAAGGTCTTAATGACGGACTCATATTAAAATTTGGCAACGGCACTTTAGGTTCTGATGACCATAATTCTCTGCATATTAAAAGAGGAGGCCTGTACTCAAAAAATGGGTATTATATTTGTCCCTTAAATCAAAAGTACCTTAAAGACCTTATGATCGCTATCCCCAAAACAGCCCTAGAATCGCCCAATGCGCAAAAATATCTCAGCAAATGCCAAGCGAATATTTTGTCTCCTGGCGGTACGGACTATTGGCGCACAAATTTTGAATGGTGGTCACCTTAAAAAACAAATACCGGCCTTATTTTGTCAGTTCACCCTTTAAGGAATTTTCCTTTGCCTTCGCTTTTGCGCCAAAATCAGCCGCTTTGTTTTTGACATTTGCCTTTTTCATATCTACTTTTGCTTTAGCCTGATCAGCCATACTGGGTTTATTTTTGTCCTCAGGTTTTGGCTGAGCCATAGCCTTGGCTTTGGCTTTGGCATTGACGACTTTTGCCTTAAATGCTTGCCCTTTTGTTTTAACTTTGTCGGTTGTAGAAGGCTCATTTTCATCCTTAGCCATTTTGTCCTTGGCTTTTTTTTCTAATTTCTTAGCTTTATTTTCCATCTTCACCGCACTCTTTTGCATCCCTTTTGCCGCTTTGCTATCTTTAATCTTTCCCATAGCAGCGTCGGTCTCAGATCCTGTATCCACATTAGTACCGGCGGCATTTTCTTGACCATAAATAGAAGTCAAATTTCCCGCAAAAAGAAAAACAAACGACATTAAAAAAATCAGGCTCTTTTTCATAGGTAACTCTCCAAAAACTATAAATAACTATTATAAATATCCACTCCATTAAGGTTTGATGTTACAGGAAGCTAAAATAAAAAAATAGACGAGCACAAAAATTTTTAATGAGACACTTTCGCACCACGGTCTATCTACAAATTTGTTTTGCCGGGTGATAAACTAGTTTAAGATATTTTTTTATTTTTAATTTATTTTTTTTAATAGAAGATAACAAAATCGCCCTGAGCGCTTAATTCAGAGAATTCTGGTTTTTTTAATGAAGATATTTTACCGCTCTATTTCTATCCTTTTCCTGGCTTTATGCGCGCTGGGAATCGGGTTAAAAGTTCACAGCCTTGAACCGGGGCACTCTTTAGTGGTTTCCTGGGAAGGGTTGGTGATTGGCAAAAATTACCGAGATGCGGGTCAAAGCTTCAACGAGTGCTTAGGTCAGAAACTTATTAAAACTGGTTTTTTATTGAGAGCAAACAGGTGGTTTTCTGGCTTTTCTTGTCATGACGTTGGTGAGCCCGATGAAATTTATTCGCTAAATTTTGACCCTAAGAATCGCCATGAATTTTTTTGCCATTCCGGCTCAACTAAAGTCATTGGTAAACATTTTAATGAAATAAAAATCATTAAAGATATCGAGTTCTTAGATAACTGGAATCGCCCAGAGGTCCTCTCGGATATTTGTGGCTTTTTTGGCAGTGCTCTCGCCTCTCTCGCCAAAGGCAAAAAAATCTTACTGCACTGTGACGCAGGCCAGGACAGGACTGGCACATTTGCTGCGTTAGTTCAGGCGCTCATCGCAGAAAAGTCTCAGGTACCTCAGTCTCTTTGGCTGGATGCCATAGAATGCGACTACCGTAAATCACCAAAACTCGTTCAAGAAAAATATGGACGGCAGCGGCGCCTACTCGAAGGTATTTTTAGAACAACGAGTGTTCAGGAATTTTTGAGCACAAAATGTGCCATTCCCGCATCAGTCATAAATGATGCGACTCTTTTTTTGTCGGATCAAAAATAATTCTATCTCGTTAAATTTTGGATTTAAGCTCCCCCAAAATTCGGGGGAACACAAAAACAGGAAAGTGCCACCCAGGAAATTTGAGGGATAAGCTTTCTTTTTTTTAAAGAAAACATTATAGTATAAAAAAGACTGCTCCAAATTATGAGGCGAAATTGATGAAGGCCATTAATTTTCTATCGGTGTTTTCCGTTTGCTTGTCCTTAGGCTTTTTATCTTCTATAACGGGCTGCACATGTTCTGATGATGACCGCATTGCGCCTGAAAAGGCCGTCGAAACCTATTTGGATATCGCCTTAAATATGCGAAGCATAGAGGAAAAAGAAGATCTTCTCGAACTCACGACAGGAGCGCTAAAGGCTGCGATCGCCTCTGCAAACGATGAAGTGATTCGTCAGGCCTACATAGATAAAAAATATTCTTTTCAGTCCTATTCTGTCATTGAGAGACGTGACCGCACCCCCCGCGAAGTAGAGATCACCTTTCAACTCATTTACCAGGATCTTGGCACAAAAGAGAACCCGAGGAAGCCAGATGGGGTAGCCGTGACAACTACTGAGAACACCTTGGTTCTCATTAAAGAAAAGCATCAGTGGCTCATTCGCGAGGTTTTGGGTCATAAAACCAGCCTTGATTTTCCGGTTTCTGAAGATTCTCAGATTACAGCAAGCCCCAATCCTTAAACGAAAATTTCCTAAAACGAGGATTTTCTTCCTCTCTCTAGAGATTTATCTATGCACGCAAATCTTCACGGTATGTTCACCATAGAAAATGGTTCCGCACGGGCATGTATTGATTTGAAAAGTGGCTTACTCTGCACCCTCAAGTTGCGGACAACCACAGGCAAATTATCTTCCATTCTTTTACCCCCTAAGGCGGAAACTGAACTTCCCACATGGCCCACAGGCGGTGCTCCCCTTTGTTTTCCTTTCAGTGGCCGGAGTTACCAAAAAAATGCGCCTAACACCTACACGTTGAGGGATAAAACCTATAGCATGCCATTACACGGATTTTGTCACCTTTTTCCTTGGCACTTAAAAAATCACCAAAAGGATAAAATCACCCTTTGCCTAAATGCCAATGACGATACCTTACGTTTTTATCCCTTTAATTTTGGCTTAGAAGTGACCTATCAGCTGGTAACACAAAACAGCTTGTGTATATCTGCCTGTATAAGCCATATCCATTCCAGTCAAGAGGATACTCCTGAAGAGCCCTTAAATATGCCTGTCTATACGGCATTTCATCCTTTTTTTTTCATGGAGGAATTTGACCATGCAAAAACCCAAATATATATACCCGCCCAATACTCTCATGCTGTAAATGGTGATGGCGGAGCTGAACCAGGTCAACTCGTCCTAGAAGATGCGTTTTCCTACGAGTCACCGCAGCTGGAAAGTGCTATTTATTCAGGGCTTCTCAATAACAACCTAAAGTTTAGTGATGGCAAACGATCTGTTACCGTAAAATTTTTTCCTGCTTCCGCTTTTACTACTGCGGTGACTTTTAAGCCAAAGTCGGCAGATGCGTTTTGCCTTGAACCTTGGATGACTCTGCCCAACGCCATCAACAATCACCAGGAAGGCATCACATTTTTAAGAAAAAATGGACGACTTGAGCAAACCTTTGAAATTATCCTTTCTTAAAATTTTTGTCTTGATCTCTGAGGGAAGCTACTATTTAATGAGCAATTTTATTGCAACACGAGGAGAATTTTAAAAATGAGCATCGCAATTATTTCCGGAAGCCACCGAAAAAAATCAGAAAGTGGTCGTGTTGGATATTATTTGAAAAAAAGGCTGGACGATAAGTTTAATGTTACAAATGTTTCGCTTATTGATTTGGGCAGTCAGCCTCTCCCCTTATGGTTACCAGAATCAGAACGCAGCCACGAAACAATAGCATTAGTCAATACCTTTAACGATGTCCTCAGCGAGGCGACAGGATTTATTTTTATTAGCCCCGAATGGGGAGGCATGGCAACACCTGCTATAAAAAATTTCTTCTTATATTTTTCAGCCTTAGAACTAGGCCATAAACCTGCCTTGCTGGTATCAGTATCGAGCTCTATTGGCGGTGTTTATCCTATTTCGGAGCTTCGCGCGAGCAGCTATAAAAACACTTATCCGTGTTATCTTCCTGACCACCTTATCTTACGCAACGTTGAGAGTATCTTTAATGATGATCCGGAAAAGAATGATAGCAAAATCCACGAATATCTTGTGGCGAGGAGCGACTACTGTTTGCGTATCTTGTTAGCCTATGCCGAGGCTCTTAGTGAAGTACGTAAAAAAAATATCATTGATTTTCAAAACTACCCTTTTGGTATGTAGAAAGACCGGGGAAATTTTTTGCCAGTACCCATGACAGGCTTGCTCAAATTCCTATGTTTGCTGCTTTCATCCCAGTTTTTATCAAGGCGAAGTCTTTTTGAGTGTTAGCCTTGCTTTGACAATTTAAATCCTCTTTCATGGGGAAGCAAAAATGACAAGATTGCTTCTTCTAGAAATTTTATCTGAACGCTATCATGAATCATCATAACCCCCTCAACCACCATTTCTCGCATGGTATGATCTTCACGGGAGGCTTCCTCTAGGTTTTTATAGACGGGAATCAAAAAAATAAAACTTATGACCATGCCATAATATATAGGAATTATAGACCTACCGACTAAAAAAAGCATTTGTTCAAGAGCAGGTGCACGTTTTCTCGCCATCAAAGCGGCAAGCAAAATTATCAGAGAACAAATACTTCCATACATGAGAGGAAATCGAGTCACAGCCTTCATAACTTGTGCTTCATGGGTATACCGCTGATTAAATATTTTGGCCCGGGTTTCCAGCAAAGATCTGAGGTTTTCTCGACTAACTTCTGCTTCTCCCCAATCAAGTAGTTCTGCGCATTCGCGCAAAAAAATATTTTTTACATTTTTTCGCGCCGACACAAAGTTAGTATAACCTGTGCGTTTTGCTCGAGCGAGGGATAGAATTTCATGGATTGTGGCCGCATAGTCGACATGCCTACCAAAGAATCTGTTAAAGTATAGCATAAATAGGACATAAACCCGTCTCGTCCCGAAACTAACAATGGCAGATGCCGCTGAGCCCAAGCAGACAAATAATAAAGCAATCCCATTCCAAAAAGTGCCAAAATTTATCGCGTAATATTTGACTGTGATGGCAATGAGTATTGGGGATAGAAGAATGCCAAAAACTGCTGATATTTGCATAATCGTATGTCACTTTCGCTGTGGCTTCTGAGGAATCAAAACCCTACATAAATCCCTAATATAGATTTCCTGATGTATAAAAGTGTATCATAAATTTGAGCTATTCTATCAACCAAAATTTAGATTATTTAATACGTTTTAGACGATATTTATTAGGAAAAATTTTTGCGAAAGGATCTTTTGATTATTGTTCATGATAAGAACAATTATCGTGCCATAATTTCTTCTTAATTTTCTAATGAGTACTTGTCGCGTAAGCGTCAGGGACTAAGGTATGGAAAGACTCAATGGTTACCAACACCGGGATTCAAATTCCGTGGGAGAGTTTTGCCAGTATACTTTGACCTTGGGTGCCTGGTTTTCGCCACTCTGCGGAGAAACTCGTGAAAGGCGGGTATATCATAAATTGAGCGCCAAAAAACATATTTCGCTCTCTGAATTTATCACGGATGGTTTGGCCTTCAACGTAGATGAGTGAAAGTAATGACGCATCTCCTCCGTCTTCAACCTTATAGCTGGCATCATGAACATTCTCGCCGTAACCGCCATAAATACTTGCGATGGAAAACCCGTAACTCAGGAGGCCTTCAACCCCCATCGTCTCAAAGCTAACATTATCAACGCCGTGTAGCTGGGTATATAAAGTACGCACGGCTAAAGCTGGCCAGGTAAATCGTTCAAAGACCGTCCATTGAAGGTAACCCGAAACCGAAGTGCCCTGATTACTATTGTTCATCACCGTACTAAAATTGATACCAAGGTCAATGGGGTAAAAAAGACCTTTGGTTATAAACACCCTAGGCGATACGTTTGAGTTTGCGCCTCTACGGACAAATTTATCTTTTCCTATATCTGATTCTATGACGCTAGAATTTATGCCAAGACCCACATTATAACCTTCTAGCCCATGAGCCCGAGAAGTTTCGATGGGGCTTCCCTGACTAATATGAGCTAAATCTTGAAAAAAATCTCGTGACGGAAGGCTTTCAGCGTAAAGAGTCGCAGCCGTGGCTAACGCAAGTATATTCAGAGACAGTAGGACTGAGAAAAAATTTGTATACATGTAAACATCACCTTAGGTATTGGGTCAAAAAATGTTTACTTACATTATAACATGAACAGAGTATTCAATAAAAGGATGGCTCTTAAAACGAGATACCTTAAAGCCACTTAGAGCCACCTATGAAATAAACGACTCAAGTTTCTCCGTAGTTCAGGCGTAAAATAACCAACCCCAAATAACGCTTTATTGAGCGTTTTTTTGTCATAATCCTTAAGAAGATGATCCTGTAAGGCAAATTTTTCGGGGATAGCATTGTAGTTAAGGTTGATAAATAAATAGTAGCGTTCACTCATAAAGCCATACCAGCCAAGCGAAATTCCGGCTGTTGCCCCCAAACCTTTAGTGAAGCGGCGATTATTTTCTCGAACAGTGGCGATAAGTGGGCCTGCATTCACCGCGAGGCTAAATGCTCCTCCTGGGGTATGAAGAGTTGACCCCGCATTGATAAGAGGCAAACCATAAAAATAACTAAAGGTATGCCTCTCTGTGCCGCTGCCACAGTCCGGGGACACAGAATCACAGGGGACGGCAACGTCGTATTCCCAGTTTTGATAAAAGGCAATAAGACTCGGATAAATAGCGGCAGAATAATCCCAGGGGGCATATCCTAAAGGATGTTCGATGGAATTGATGCTCACGCCCGAAAGATACCTGGGGACTAAGTTATGTTCTTTTTTACGAATAACGTTAATACTTTCTTCTGTTTCTAGTTGATTGCTGCTGGCTCCCACAGTTATGGCATTGGGAAATAGATTGAAATAATGGCTTAGCGTTTCGAGAAAGGTTTTATTGAGGCCATGCTGATCAAGTACCGTAAAGTCCTTTGTATATTTTGGATCAAAACTATTTTTGTGCAGATCGAAAGCACGTCCATGCGCATGAATACTATCAGTGTGGGTTTCTAGAGCAATTTGGACTATGTGTGTTGCTTTAGAGTCAAGTCCTATTTTACGTAACTGTTTCGGCGTAAATTTATTTATAGGGGCTTGTTTTACATTGTCTACATTAAATTTGGCTAAATTATCAAGGGAGTCACCATTGAATATAATATCATCACAATCTTTAAGTTCTTTTTTGATCGCAAGATGCCACTCCTTGACAATTTTTTCTGCAACCAGAGGATTGTCATGTTTAGGGGGAAGAACAATAAATTTATGACATTCCATACGGTCTGGTTTGGCTTCTTGCAGCACGAC
>JAUILP010000019.1 GCA_030432875.1 Oligoflexia bacterium
CGCCCATACCCCACGAAAAGGTCGACGATGACGAAAACGTGACCGTCAGCGTGATCGTAGACCACTAACTTTATTAGTCTATTTGTGCAACAACGTCCTTTTTATTTCCACACCCCATATACCGTAGGCCGCTCATGCCATTGCGACCTTATTATCCATCGCTGAAGCGGGTTTGCAAGCTTGCGAGCAAATCCCGCGCAGGCGATGAGTAGTTACTTGTGGGTAATAGAAAGCCCTACGGTTATCGACTGTTCGTAACCTTCCGGTCAGCATGTCTAGCCAGCGAGCATTTCCTTCCCTATAATCCCCATTCATTATACCAAGGCCTTTTTTTGCCCCCGTACCAAGTAACTTAAGTCATTGATCCGTAACCTAGGTAAAAATTGCCGTGAGAGCGTTCATTTTTTAAGTTATTTGTGAAGGAAACAATTTATGACAAATGAAGCAGAGTTGGAAAAAGCATCTGAAATTTTTGCGCGATGGCGAAAAAAAAAAATGACCATAGAAAGGGTGCCTACCAAAAAGAACTCCGTGATTTAGCTGTGGAACTTAAAAAGGCGTATGGAAGTAAGCGAACTTCTGAGGCTTTAGTCGTTTCTCCAAGCTCGCTCCACAACTGGTGTAAAGATCCCATATCTCAAAAGGCACTTCCTCTAAAGACCGCCAGCGCAACTGTTATGCCTTTTGTTGAATTAAAACATTCAGGAAAATATGTGGCACCAAGCATTGAAATTTTACTTCCTAGTTCCTTCAGTTTAAAAATAAGCAAAGTGTTTCCCAGAATTTTGTGGGGACTCTCTGCTAGAATTTACTGTGCTCCAATTAATGATTCAATTATCTGCACAAATGAGAATTTTAGTGGCTCGTCACCCCGTAGATTTTCAAAATGGTATTGATGGTATTATTTGTTTGACTATTTAAAAACCTTGCTCAGGTATACGGACAGGGTAAAAAACTTCCGTCATGTTTTTGTGATTTTGAGAACTTGTCAAAAATATATTTTTTTTCCTATTTTTGTAATGTCGGCGATTTAAAGTACCATTTAAACTTGAAGAGTTTGAAAAAGTTGAGTGATTAGGTAATATTTACAAATTATAGTAGCTGATATCTAAGAATCTCCTGATTTTTTCGCATTTCAATCACGTATTCTCTAATAGTTTATAATTTTTTTATTTGAACGATTGATTTTTTTCCCTTGCCTTGTCATTATCCTGAGTGAGATTAAAAGGTGATGTTTTTTCTCTCTAAGGTATGTATAATAGTGAGTCAAGGTCGCGATAATATTAATGCAGCCTGGGAAAATATGGCTACACCAAAGTAATTTAGGGGTTAGTGAACGTAACACTTTCTCACGGTAAATGACCCTCTTAAGCTTTTTGCTTGTAATTGTTGTGCGTCGGTGTTGAGGGGCTGTCTTATACGCCTTAGGAATAACTTACTTTGACTTTTATCTGAGATCCGGGTGTTTCTTTTGTACACAGGGAAAATCTTCTCTAACAAGAATATTTCGCCAAAAGTTTATGACCCCATAAACTCATGTTTTTTTGCTTACGTTTTTTTCGGTCAAATAAAGAACTTTATCTCATTTAATACGGGGCACTTTATCTATGCAGCAGTCGGTTTCAACTAATACAGGCGCAAAAGAGACAGGAACTTCTTCAGGCAAGAAAAGTGTCGGGATTGAGAGTTCGGTCATCCGATTTGCAGGTGACTCAGGTGATGGTATGCAGATCGTAGGAGATCAGTTTACCAACACTTCAGCCGTTTCAGGTTATTTTTTTGCAACTCTACCCGATTTTCCTTCAGAAATCAGAGCTCCTGCGGGAACTGTTTTTGGAGTTTCAGGCTTTCAGGTCTGTGTTGGGGGAAGAGAAATCTATACGCCAGGCGATCAATATGATGTTCTTCTGGCAATGAACCCTGCTGCGTTAAAAGTAAACTTAGCCAATGTTAAGGATAAAGGTATAATCCTTGTCAATGAGGATGCTTTTATCCCTAAAAATATTCAAAAAGCTGGCTATACTGATAATCCACTAAATGCTCCAGAGCTGGAATCATTTCACCTTATCCGCGTGCCTATGTCAAAAATGGCGCAGCAGGCTTTAAAAGGGAGTTCCTTAAGCCCAAGAGAAGTCGAGCGTTGTAAGAATTTTTTCGCGCTTGGCCTAATATACTGGCTATACAACCACAACCCCGATTACACAAAAAAATGGATCGAGAAAAAATTCAAATCAAGACCAGCCATAATGGAAGCTAATTTAACGGTCTTTGGAGCTGGCTTAGAGTATGCAGCAAGCAACGAAAGTTTTACACACTCATTTGCCATTAAGCGCGGAGCTCGTGAATTAAAGGCAGGCGTTTACCGCAATGTGTCTGGAAACCAAGCCGCGGCCCTAGGGCTTATTGCGGCGGCTCAAAAGGCCGGGATTAATCTCTATCTTGGCAGTTACCCCATCACTCCCGCAACAGACATTATGCAGGAACTCAGCAAACACAGAGACTATGCTACCGTGTTTCAAGCTGAAGATGAAATTGCCGCGATCGGAGCTGCTCTGGGGGCGTCTTTTGCGGGATGCCTGGCTGCGACGACGACATCTGGTCCTGGCTTTTCCTTAAAAGCAGAATTTATGAACCTCGCCCTTATGGTTGAGCTGCCCATGGTCATTATAGATGTCCAAAGGGCGGGTCCCTCTACTGGTCTGCCAACAAAAACGGAACAGTCAGACATGTTACAAGCTCTGTGGGGGCGTCACGGTGAATCTCCATTACCAGTTGTCGCTTCCTCCTCACCCAAAGACTGCTTTGATACGGTTTTTGAAGCAGCCCGATTAGCTGTAAAATATATGACCCCTGTAATCGTTCTAAGTGAAGGCTATCTCGGCAATGGCGCTGAAGTTTGGCGCGTTCCTGAGATGGAAGAACTCCCAGCTATCCCGGTGAACTTTCGCACTGATCCCGACAATTTCCTCCCTTACGAGAGAAATCCAGAAACCTTGGCGCGTCCCTGGGCAATCCCAGGAACAAAAGGCTTAGAGCATCGCCTCGGGGGCCTTGAAAAAGAAGATAAAACCGGCATAGTTAGCCAGTCACCAAAAAATCACGAAAAAATGGTGGGCCTGCGCGCGGCAAAAGTCGCTCGCATTGCTCAGGACATCCCGCCCATGGAAATATTCGGAAGTCCTGATGCTGATATTTTGGTTCTCGGTTGGGGAGGAACGGAGGGCGCTATAAAGAGTGCCGTGCGCAACCTCAACAGCGAAGGCGTTAAAGTTGCCAGCGCTCATTTAAGATTTATCAATCCCTTCCCGGCGGATCTTGAGTCTTTACTCAAAAAATACAAAAAAGTGTTACTTCCAGAAAACAATACGGGGCAACTTTGGTACCGTCTCAGGGCTGAGTACCTCATCGATACTGAGCGCCTAAACAAAGTTCAAGGGCAACCTTTTCGGATTGATGAAATTGAAGCTAAAATACGTTCCATGTTATAAGGAGACTCCGTGGACACTCAGTCATTAGAAAACAAAGCGACAGAAGTACCCAAATATACTCGCAAAGATTTTTTGGCAACTGAGCCACGCTGGTGCGTCGGTTGCGGAACCTATGCCACCTTCAATGCCATGACCCGAGTTTTTTTAAACTCAGGGATAGCGCGGGAAAAATTCGCCGTTATATCAGGCATTGGTTGCTCTTCACGACTCCCCTATTATTCCAATACTTATGGGTTTCATACCATTCATGGTCGTGCCCCGACGGTTGCTGCCGGAGTCAAAGGCGCGAACCCCGATTTGAATGTTTGGGTCGTGACAGGTGACGGCGATGGCCTATCCATTGGAGGAAATCACTTTCTCCATATGATGAGACGCAACCCCAATATCAAGGTTGTTCTTTTTAACAATCAAATTTATGGCTTGACTAAAGGTCAGACTTCTCCGACTTCGCCGCTCGGGACAAAAACGAAATCAGCACCTTATGGGTCTTTAGACAGGCCTATGCATCCCTTGACTGTGGCCTTGGGCGCAGGCGCGACCTTTGCCGCCCGTGTACCAGATACCGATAATGAAATGCTTTTTGAAGTGCTGAGAGCAGCGCAGGAACATCAAGGAGTTGCTATTGTCGAAGTCCTGATTAACTGTGTTATTTTTAACGACGGTGTTTTTACCCCACTTACAGACAAAAATTCCCGGTCTGAAACCACCATTAAACTCGAAGCCGGAAAGCCGCTTATTTTTGGCACAGACAATGATAAGGGCATTGTGATGAAATCCGATCGTCCCGAAGTCATTAAAATAGATGCCTTAGGTCCCCAAAACCCAGATATTATCGTTCATGATCCGGGCAACCCCAATGCCGGATATGCCTTTATGCTAGCAGAAATGGGTAGCGAAAATTTGCCGGTGCCATTTGGCATCCTCAGACAAGTCGAGGATCATGTTTACCAATATCCACCAAGACAGCCAAGCGAAGATAAGCTAAAACGTGTTCTTCAGGGTGCAAGTGCTTGGGTCCGTGAAGCCGACGGTTCTGTGCAAAGCTTGGAGCGCTAAAAGATGGAATATTTTTTGGTTTTACCCGTTGTCTGTGTGTCCTTACTCCTGGTCTTTGGTGGGTTGTTTGCCTCACGTTTTTTAGCACCTCACAGACCAAATAAAATTAAAAATGATACCTACGAGTGCGGAGAAAAAACAATTGGTACTGCCTGGGTTCAGTTTAACGTAGGGTATTATCTTTTTGCCCTCATTTTTTTGGTCTTTGATGTGGAAGCAGCTTTTTTGTTCCCATGGGCGGTGGTTCTCCGCGATGTCGGTATAATTGGCCTTTTAGAGGTGATCATTTTTATCTCTGTCCTGCTGGTTGGCCTTGCGTATGCATGGCGTAAGGGAGCTTTAAAATGGGTATAACGATGAATCAGCTTCTTCCAAAATCTTTGGAAGCGATTCCTGGTGGGCCAGCCCTACTCACAAGTCTTGATAGTCTAATCAACTGGGCACGTTCTAATAGTCTTTGGCCACTCACTTTTGGCACGAGTTGCTGCGCTATAGAGGTTATGATGGCTGCGGGTGCGAGTCACCATGACTTAGCCCGATTTGGAGCAGAGGTTGCGCGTCCCTCACCAAGACAAGCAGATCTCTTGGTCGTTGCGGGGACAATAGTGAAGCGCATGGCCCCTAGACTTAAAGTTCTCTACGAACAGATGGCAGAACCCAAATACGTTATTGCAACCGGAGCCTGTGCCATTTCAGGCGGTCCTTTTATTTACGAATCCTATGCAACCGTTCGTGGCGTACATGAAGTAATCCCTGTCGATGTATATGTCCCAGGATGTCCTCCTCGGCCCGAAGCTTTTTTTTACGGCCTGCTTGCTTTGCAAAGACTTATCCGCGAAGGGGAAACCATTAGAAAACCTGGAGAGCGAAAGAAACCTGTTTTAGCCGCGCTTCCTCCAGGCATTACGTTAGAACAAATTCGCAGTGAACTCATTGCAAATCTCGAAAATAAAGCAGTGGTGAACCGTTATGAATAATTCCGATTTGGAAAGCTACCTTTTATCCTTAGATAAAGATTTGGTTCTAAGGGAAAAAAGCGACCGTGTCAGCATCACCGTCCCAAGCGAAAAACTTTTGCAAGTAATGACCCAACTTCGTCATGATCGTGCTCTGACTTTTGATATGCTTTCAGCACACACCGCAATCGATTGGTCTAACGAGAACAAACTTGAACTCATCTACCAACTATATTCGTCGGAGCATCACCACCGTATAATGGTGGGCGTTTATCTTAATCGTGAGGCACCTGTCACGTTTTCTCTGTGTTCCCTTTGGCAAATTGCTGAGTGGCAGGAACGTGAAGTTTTTGACATGTTTGGGGTGCGCTACCAAAATCACCCAGATCTCAGACGCATTTTGCTCGAAGATGAATGGCAGGGACATCCCCTCCTCAAAGATTATAAGGACGATTTTATGTTGGAGCGGCCATGGTAACCACGACCCTTTCCCTGTCCTCTGTCCCTATAAGCAGTTTAGATAAGCGCATTCAAAGCTTAGAAAATGAACAAAGCTCCCTAGGTACGCAGGAATACTTTGTCAATATGGGCCCGCAGCATCCCTCAACGCACGGCGTGCTGCGCCTTGTTTTACACCTTGACGGAGAAACCGTAAAAGAGGTGATTCCAGTTTTGGGTTATGTTCATCGGGGGATGGAAAAAAAATGCGAATTTATTGGCTACCGCCAGCAAGTCCATCTTACCGATCGCCTTGATTATCTCTGTGCCTTGATGAATAACTGGGCTATTTCCCACGCCATCGAAAAAGCCCTGAATATTGAGCTCAATGAGCGCATCCAAGTCGTCCGCACCATTCTTGCGGAACTTCAAAGAATACAAAGCCATCAGCTCTGGTGGGGTGTTTTTGGCATGGACCTCGGAGCTTTTACACCTTTTCTCTATGGCTTTAGAGACCGTGAAAAAATCACCGCAATTTTTGAAGACACGATAGGCGCCCGTCTGACCATGAACTTTATTCAGCCGGGTGGTTTGATGTTTGATATCACCAGCGATTTTGCCCAAAAAGTCAAAGAATTTATTGCTTATTTTAAACCGATCTTAAACGAATACGATGAATTATTTTCTGGCAATATCATCGTACAGGAACGCCTGCGAAATGTGGGCATCCTTGATGCTAAAACTGCGATTTCTATTGGGACGACAGGGCCCATTTTGCGCGCTAGCGGTGTCGCGCATGATTTGCGCAAATTAGAGCCTTACGGTGTTTATTCTCAGGTGCAATTTGACGTCCCTGTTGGCGCAACGGGAGACTGTTGGGACCGCTATCAAGTTCGCATGCAAGAAATGCGCGAATCAATAAAAATCGTGGAACAGCTGATTGATAATATCCCTGAAGGCAAGCACATGGTTATGAAGTTCGGCGCTAAAATCCGCGTACCCGAGGGTGTCTACTACAGTGAAATGGAGACAGCTCGCGGCATTTATGGAAACTTTATTGTTGCCGATGGTAGCGAAAAACCGTACCGACTTCATATGCGTACCCCCAATTTTAATAATCTCTGGTCGATTATCCGTATGGCCCCGGGACTACGCATTGCTGATTTGGTGACGATTTTGTCTTCCATTGACATTGTTGTTCCAGACATTGACCGATAGATAAAGGAATCACGTTGTGCCAAGTGTAAGCAGTACATTAACTATGCCTCTAATGGTCGGAACCGTATTAGGTGTCGTGGGCTTTATTTCCGTTGTAGCTATGATCCTTGTCTATGCTGAGCGAAAGGTCGCGGCACACTTCCAGTGCCGACTTGGCCCAATGCGCGTTGGCTGGCATGGGACTTTGCAAAGTATTGCTGATTCACTTAAGTTATTTTTAAAAGAAGACATTGTCCCAACAAAAGCCGACCACTTGCTCCATGCTTTTGCCCCTGTTATCAGTGTGATGGCGGCAATTTTAACGCTTATCGCCATTCCCTTTAGCTCGCATTTGGTGCTCGCGGATGTCAGTATCGGGGTCCTTTATGTCTCTGCTGTCAGCGGAATTGGAGTCCTTGGGATTCTTCTTGGTGGATGGAGCTCCAATAACAAGTGGTCTTTGCTGGGAGCGATGCGCGCAGGAGCACAAATTATATCTTATGAATTATCGGTCACGCTATCTTTACTCGTGATTATTTTATTTGCCGGTTCTTTACGGCTCACTGATATCGTCCATTCGCAGGAAGCGGGTTGGTGGATTTGGCGCGCTCCCGGGGTGGGACTTTTAGCTTTTGTACTTTTCCTCATTGCTTCCACTGCCGAAATTAATAGAACGCCCTTTGATTTGGCCGAAGGCGAAAGCGAATTGACTGCGGGATTTCATACAGAGTATTCTGGTCTGCGCTTCGCATTCTTTTTCCTCGCCGAATATATGAATCTCTTTATTGTGGCCGCTATGGGAGCCACTCTATTTTGGGGTGGATGGATGCCTCTTCATATTGGTGGATTTACGGCCTTTAACCAGCTTATGGATTTTATCCCAGGAACCGTTTGGTTCTTTGGCAAAGTCATCACTTTAATATTTGTGATCATGTGGTTTCGCTGGACTTTTCCACGTCTTAGAGTAGATCAGTTGATGAGCCTAGAATGGAAAGTTCTCATGCCCCTTGGGTTTCTTAACCTACTCGTGGCAGCTTTTTTATCTTTATTTGGTTGGTATTTTTTTCCTTTGGTTTTTTAAAAACAGGTTGGATGAAATTTCATGGATGACGATCGGCTTACGGCAAAAAATAATTATGTTAAACCCGTGCAAGCGCTTCCGATACGCGGTTTTTTCGGAAGAATTGCCTATGGACTGGGCTCTCTGCTGAAGGGCATGAGAGTCACGATGCACTATTTTATTCATCCTTCTACGGTGGTAACCCAGCAGTATCCCGAAAATCGTGAAACGCTTGTTTTGTCGCCACGTATAAGGTCGCAGCTTTCTCTTATTCACGACGAGTCCGGCTACCATAAATGTACGGCCTGCCACATCTGTGAACAAGCATGCCCCAATGCCTCGATACATGTCGTTGATCGCCCTGAACCCGCTATCAGCAAAAAAGAACTAGATTTTTTTATTTGGCGTCTCGATAGCTGCACTTTTTGCAATCTATGTGTTATGGTTTGTCCCTTTCAGTGCTTGGAGATGAAGCCCACCTTTGAATCATCCGTCTATGATCAGCGTCTACTCGCCTATAATTTGACCAAATATGCTGGCCCGACCTCAACCGTATTAGCTAAGCAAACTGATGATGAGGCGCGAAAAAACATGATTGAGCCTCGTCAGGTTTATGATGGTCCCACTGAACTCGGTGGTTTTATACTGGCGGGTATGCCAGAAAGCACACGGGAGAAAAAATCATGAGCCTTTGGTTGTCCGAAAATGGTCTGTTTTATTTTCTCACTCTGGTATCAACTTTTTTTGCCGTGCTCTGTGTCAACACGCGTTTAATCCTAAGAGCAGCGGTATATTTGATGGCCGTGCTGTTTTTTGTCGCAGGTATCTACCTACGTCTTGGTCTTGAATTTCTCGCGGGTATTCAGGTCCTCGTCTATGTCGGGGGGATTGTAGTCGTCCTCGTATTTGCGGTCATGCTAACCCATAGCCATGCCGTTAAGGAAGAAAAACCTGATATCACTCGCAAGATAATCGGACTACTCACGGCAGGTCTTTTTTTTCTAGGATCTTGGTGGGCCATCGCGCAAACGCCTGCATTAACTTCTGTCTCAGCAGAGCTTATGCCTCTCACAACAGATATAAAAACTATTGGGCGCGCACTCTTAGATTTTGGCGCGAGTGGCTATGTGCTTCCCTTTGAACTCGTGTCATTACTACTCTTAGCGGTGCTTATTGGTGGCGTTGTTATTGCTCGAAAGGATGTGGGATGAACCTATATCATTTTATCATTTTTTCCCTGTTTCTATTTTCAGTGGGGATATACGGTGTCCTAACCCGACGCAGCGCAGTCGGAATATTAATCGCCATAGAACTGATGCTAAATGCAGGGGCCATTAATCTGGCTGTCTTTAATCGCTATTTAGCCCCAGACAAGGTCGATGGGCAAATTATGGCTCTATTCGTAATGGCCGTCGCTGCGGCAGAGGTCCTTGTGGGCATGGCTATTCTCATTATGCTTTTTCGCCGTAAAAAGAGCGTCGATATCGGTCAACTTGATATTTTGCGTCATTAGGAGATTCAGCTTATATGCATGACATGATAGCGTATGCTTGGTTAATTCCCGCGTTTCCTTTTATATCGTTTCTCCTTATCGGACTGGGGGTGCGGCTTTATTCGCAAAAGCTTGCTGGCATCATTGCCACCTTATCTATCGGCGCTTCGTTCGCTTGCGCCCTTACCTTAGCCATCACTTATTTCGGTCTTGCCCCAGATGCAGAAGGCCTAAGACCCACTCTAGTGCCTTGGAGCTTTATCTGGGTAGATTATATGGAAGGCCTTAGGGTAAATCTCGGCATACTTGTTGATCCGATTTCTGTGCTGCTGATGGTTGTAGTCACGACGGTAAGTCTACTCGTTCACCTCTATTCTATGGGTTACATGAAAGGGGAAACGGGCTATGGCCGGTATTTTACCTGGCTCAATTTGTTTACCTTTAGCATGCTCGGTTTGGTTGTTGCCCCCAATATCATACAAACTTATGTTTTTTGGGAATTGGTTGGGGCGAGTTCATTTCTGCTGATCGGTTACTATTATGAACGTGGTGCTGCCGTGGCCGCGTCAAAAAAAGCTTTTATCGTCACGCGTTTTGCTGATTTAGGTTTTTTACTCGGGATTATACTCCTGGGTTATGTGGGATATCCCCTTTATCAGGGAAGTGGTGTTGAGGGACAACTTTTTGATTATACTTATCTTACAAATCCCCAAAATATTACTGCTCTTGTAGGTACAGGATTTCTCGGCATATCCCTTCTGCTGATTTATATGGGAGCCGCCGGAAAAAGCGCGATGTTCCCCCTTCATATTTGGTTACCTGACGCCATGGAAGGACCGACACCGGTATCCGCTTTAATTCATGCAGCAACAATGGTCGTTGCAGGTGTTTATCTGGTTGCCCGTTTATTCCCTCTCTTTTCTACCACACCTGACGTTTTAGAATTTGTGAGTTACGTGGGATTATTTACCTGTGCCTTCGCCGCGATTATTGCCTGTACTCAGGATGATATCAAAAGGGTACTTGCATTTTCAACGCTGAGCCAACTCGGTTACATGATGTTTGCTCTTGGCCTAGCTTCAATGGATCAGCCACTGGGTTATGTCGCCTCGATGTTTCATCTATTCACGCATGCTTTTTTTAAGGCGCTTCTTTTCCTTGGTGCAGGCGCCATCATTCATGCTGTGCACTCAAATGATATTTGGCACATGGGTGGTCTCAAAAAATTGATGCCGGTTACCCACCTCACCTTTCTTATCGCGGTACTTGCGATTTCTGGTATATGGCCTTTCGCAGGTTTTTTCTCTAAAGACGAAATATTATTGGCTGCCCTACAAGGGGGAAAAAATATTCACTTTATCGGTGGACTGCTCGTGGCTGGCTTAACCGCTTTTTATATGGCGCGTATTTATTTTTTGAGTTTTTGGGGAAGTCCCCGCAGCAAAGGTTCCTCGCATGCCCATGAAGCGCCTTTGATCATGCTCATCCCCTTATGTGTGCTCGCTGTACTCTCTCTTGTGGGAGGCTGGGTCCCTTTCTCTGATTATGTCACCATCGGTTTGACAGAACATCAAGGTGGCCATGGTAGCAGCATCGTCCCTATCTTAGGCTCATTGGTGGCCATCCTTGGCTTAGGTTTTTCCTGGTTCGTATATGGCCGCGGCGAATCTGCTCGTTCAGACGCGATTGCGGCCAAATGGGGTATGGTTTTTGGCTGGATAAAAAACAAATTCTATATGGACGAGGTTTACCAGTTTATCACTCACCAGATGATTTTTCGCTTTGTCGCGACACCCATCGCTTGGTTTGACCGCAACGTCGTTGATGGTGCCGTAAATTTAACGGGTTGGTTGACTCGAAGGGCTAGTTCAATTTTTACGCTAATACAAACGGGACAAGCCCAAACTTATGGGGTGTGGTTTGTGGTCGGTACTGGGGTAACGTTAATAATGCTTTGGTTCACAAAGGGATGAGGCACATATGGGTTTATTAAGTTGGTTAATATTTATCCCCTTTTTTACTGCTTTAGCGGTGATACTCACGCCGCAGCCTAAGCAGATTAAATGGGTTGCTCTCATAGGTAGTGGCATTCATTTGCTCCTGACAGCATACACCGCCATAAAACTCTGGGGGGTCATCTCTCAGGAAACGTTCACGGCTGATGTCTTTGCCAAGCTCTACTTCACTGAGCAGTATGATTGGTTCAAATCGCTGGGAATTCAGTACATGCTCGGTGTCGATGGTATGTCGATGGCCATGGTCATTTTGACCTCCATCATCATATTCACGGGGGTACTTGCGAGCTGGCATGTAACGGAAAGACCCAAAGAATTTTTTGCTCTCCTTTTGGTTTTAGTCACCGGCGTATTTGGCGTGTTTCTTAGTTTCGATCTCTTTCTCTTCTTTATGTTTTATGAAGTTGCCGTCCTTCCCATGTATTTGCTGATTGGTGTCTGGGGAACCGGGCCCAAAGAATATTCAGCCATGAAACTCACTTTGATGCTTATGGTCGGCTCTGCCTTTATTCTTGTCGGCTTATTTGCCTTGTATCATACATCGGGACAGGGAACTGGCGTTTATAGCTTTAATTTAAACACCCTTGCATCCTTCGAATATCCGAAGTCAATGCAGGCGTGGGTATTCCCCATGATTTTTATTGGCTTTGGTATTCTTGGTGCTCTCTATCCATTTCATACATGGTCTCCTGATGGACATGCTTCCGCTCCTACCGCAGTTTCTATGCTCCACGCTGGCGTACTTATGAAACTCGGTGGCTACGGGGCTTTACGCATTGCGGTCTACTTGCTTCCAGATGGAGCAAAGGAATGGGCGCTGTTTTTCATGGGGCTTACGACGATAAATATTTTGTATGGATCTTTTGGCGCAATAAAGCAAAAGGATCTCAAATATTTCACGGCATATTCGTCAGTCAGTCACTGCGGTATTGTGCTTTTTGGCGTCGCCACTCTAAATTTTATGGGCGTCAAAGGAGCTGTGCTGCAGATGTTCAGCCACGGGGTGATGACAGGACTCTTTTTTGCCCTAATTGGCATGGTTTATGGCCGTACGCATACGCGCATGATCCCAGAAATGGGTGGCCTTGCTAAAGTTATGCCCTGGTTAGCTGTGTGTTTTTATGTCGCGGGTATGGCGTCTTTGGGGCTACCTGGTTTTTCTGGTTTTATTGCGGAGTCGCATGTTTTTATCGGCGGTTTTTTTGGTAACGCCTGGAATTCTTCTGTTGCCATGCAAGTCATGACGGTTTTAGCCACCATGTCTATCGTAGTGACCGCCGTTTATGTGTTGAGAGGTCTGGGCAAAGTATTTTTGGGACCTATCACCGACTCGCATTATTTAAGCTTAACTGATGCGGGATTTACCGAAAAATTAACCACAGGAATATTAATCGCGGTTCTTTTTTTAGTGGGTGTTTTTCCCCAGTTTTTAATTAAATTAATCGAAGGATCTGTGCTTCCCATATTAAATCGATTACGTTAGAAAGTTTAGCCACATGAGTATGCTTCCCGAAATTATCATTATACTATTTGCCTTTTTAATTATTGCTCTAGATTTGATTTTTTTAGACAAGGCAAAGAATTATTTAGTCCCTGTCACGGTGGTCGGTATTTTAGCTGCGTGTGCCGTGCTTATTTTTAATAACAGTGACACCTTAATGCTCGGGGGCCGATTTGTTAGCGGAGCCATGCACCTTTGGCTTAAAGTAACTTTTCTTATAGCTACCCTTCTTGTGGTCATTCTTGTTCCGGAATCCACGTCAGAAAATCTAAAAAATCGTCTTTCAAGCGTAGGAGAATTTTTAACTATTTTGTTGTTTACCTTAGCGGGAATGATGTACCTGGTATCCTGCCAGGATTTAGTGACGCTTTACGTTTCTCTAGAATTAGCGACAATTCCTCTTATGGTGCTTTCTTCTTGGAACCGCGATGATCAAGGCGGAGAAGGTGCCATAAAGTATTTGGTGATTGGTGCTTTGGCTTCAGCCTTTCTTCTCTATGGTTTTGGCCTGATTTATGCTCTTAGTGGCGAACTCAGTATTCCCGCCATCATGCCGCAATTGACGGAGGGTTCTCCTGCCTTATATTTGGCTGCTGCGCTTATCACCGCTGGGATTGGTTTTAAGTTAACCCTATTCCCCTTTCATATGTGGGCTCCCGATGCCTATCAAGGAGCTCCCATCCTTGTCACCGCGTACCTTTCCGGGGCTTCAAAAGCGGCAGGACTCGTCGTGGCCCTACAAATTTTTTACCGACTCTTTGGTCATTTTATTGTTGACTGGGCTCCTTTCGTCGCTGTTCTCGCAACCCTTACTATGACCCTAGGCAATGTGGTCGCCGTACTCCAAGAAAATCTCAAACGCTTTATGGCTTTTAGTGCCATTTCCCAGGCTGGCTATATTATCCTGGGATTTTTAGGCAATACCGGTGCGGATATTTCTGCGATGATTTTCTACATGCTGGTCTATGTCTTTACTAATTTAGCAGTCTTCACCGTCCTCATTGTACATGTGCAGCAAACAGGCAAAGAAACCATTCAGAGCTTAAGGGGCATGTCTCGTCTTAATCCCGGTTTAGCTCTGATACTTATGATCGGTCTCTTTGGTCTCGCTGGTATTCCTCCATTAGCAGGCTTTATAGGCAAATTTTTTCTCTTTAACGTCGCAGCTAAATCGGGTTATTACTGGCTTGTCGTGCTCGCCGTGCTCAATTCAACCGTATCGCTATACTATTATTTGCGTCTCGTGCGCCAAATGTATATTGAAGTGCCAGCAGAAGGTGACAAACCGCTAAAAATAAAACCGCTTACCATGCTGGGATTAGGATTTGTCACTGTTGGAATGCTTGGGTTAGGACTTATTCCTTATTTTTATGAGCAAATTGGTCGTGATGCGGCTCAGTGGTTGGCATTCTAAGCTAAAAAAGCTAGGCGCCGGAAACTTATTTTGCTAGAGTTAGCCAGTCAATCTGGTATTTTTTTGATAGGATATATTTTCGCGATAGAAGGAATCTCACCCTTCAATGATTAACCGAGTAACTTTTAAATTAGGGAGCAAAATCTATGGCTTATAAAATCACTGACGATTGCAACAACTGTGGCGCTTGTGAACCAGAATGTCCCAATTCTGCGATTACCTCAGGGGATGATTATTTTGTCATAGCAGCTGACCTTTGCACCGAATGCGTAGGATTCCATGGGGAGCCTCAGTGCGCTGCCGTTTGTCCTGTTGATTCATGTGTCACCGATCCAGCTGTAAAAGAGACTGAAGAGGCTTTAATTGCTAAAGCAAAAAAACTGCATCCTGGTGATGATTTTTCAGGAAATATTCCTTCACATTTCCGTAATTAGTCGCTGGCGCGAAACTCTGTTTCGCGCCAGCAAACGTGTCCCGAGCACAGCGAGGGATCTCCTAAAATCAGATACTTAGCAAGGAGATCCTTCAGGGTTTCACCCTTCAGGACACGTCTTTGGCACTTTGGCGCCAAAGACTAATTAGTCACTTGTTTAGGGGACTGAGGGTTGCTTTTAGACTTTTTGGTCCTATTCTTAAGGCCTGACATTTAGAATTTTTGGGGCAGGCCAGCTGTGAATGCTTCGGACGATTTTGAACTTGCCCTAGGTTATTGGGTTTGAAAAAAAACTCGTGTGGCAGCTAACTGAATGTTAAGTTTTAAAAAAAGGCTATAAGGCACTACCAGCTGAAGCCGCAGATGGTTAGTTGCATGGCAACAAGAGCTGTGCTGTGTGTGAAATTTCATTTTGAATTGGTTGGATTTTTTCTACAAAAAAGAGGAGGGCGATCCATGACAACAACAGTTGATTTTAAAAATTTAAACCTTAAGGATGCCATGGATCTCGCAATCTTAATTGAAGAAGAGGCGCGCGAGAGATATAAAGAATTTTCAGACCATGTTGGATTTCGCTATAAGGGTGATGCTGCTGATTTTTTTTCTAGCATGTCAGCCAATGAAGAAAAACATGCGCAGCAAATATCGGCACAACGAAAAAAATTATTTGGTGATGCGCCCTCAAGCATAAGTCCTGATATGATATGGGATGTTGAAGCACCAGATTATGGCAAGCCGCGACCTTTCATGTCTCTTCGTCAGGCTCTTAATATTGCCCTAGAAGCGGAATTTAAAGCCTGGACGTTTTTTGATGAAGCCCTTAAACATGTCAAAGATAATGATGTTAAAGCTTTGTTTGAAGAACTCCGCGATGAAGAATCTATGCATATGGAAGCGGTAAAAAAGCAGCTGGCTTTAGCGCCAGAGGGCGATGGACCAGATTTAACCGACGACGAAATCGACGAGCCGTCTTCTTTATAAGTCCATGGAAATTCTTTAGAATTCGTCACGTCCCGTCACGTTCCGCCAGGCAGACATTCTGAGCCATGAAGCTATAGTCCATGCCTTATCATGATATTATATTGATGATTTTCTTGAACCAATTCATCCACATATTTTTTAAGCAAGTTTTTTGTTGTTTTAAAGGAATTTTTGGTATCAATAATCATTACCTGCCTTTTTTCAGAACTAATGACCTTTAGCGTCTTATCTGTAGGGTTTTCGGTAAAGACGTCCAGCCACCAAATATAGTGCCCTGGAGCAAGAACTCTTGTTAGCTGCCTCTGGTCATTTTCCAGAGTGATTTTTGCTGATTTTTCTGTAGCAGCATTGACAAAATTAAACTCTAATTTTTTAACAACTAACTTTTCGCCAATTATCCAATTAAAGTCGATTTTATTTTTATTTAGACTTAATAACAAAAAGGCATTATCCGGTTTTAGCAAATTTATACCAGTCATCTCAGCCGTATTTAGCGCTGCCCCATATTGGGGGATGTCCTTTTCAATATAAACGATATGAGGTGCCGATGAATATTTTCCCGTGGCATCACGAACCATAACATAATAGGTTCCCGGTTCCGCAATATCAATTTGAGCATTGTCTGCATAGGTTACCAGCGAAGGAGACTTAAAATCAGTTTCCTTCTGCCACAAATATATCTTGTATTTTAGGGGCTTCAATTCAGGGTGCACCCAAATGATGTTTAATTTTGCGGGAAAAGAGGGGAGCATCAAAGCCGCGCCATTTTCGGGGTAGAGAATGGTTATTTTTTTATGACGCAAACCAATTTCCACCATTTGGTTGGCACCGTGAACGTATTTTGCCACTATTTGATCATTTGCTTCATTTGGCCGAAAGAGAATAGTGATTTTCTCCCAAGCTCGGTCGAACATAACATTTTCATCTTCTATCATTTTTTTGGAATCCGTTTTAAGATCGGGGAGTCGACTCATAAAATATTCGTCAATTACTATTCTTCTTAAGGTCTCTCTGGTAAGACGAATGGTGATCGTATTGTTAAAATTAATTACAGTCTCTTCGGAGCGAAGCTTTCCTCGGTTGCGAAATACATAACTCAGTCTCAGTTTGCTTCCACCCGGAATACTTAAATAACTGCCAACAACGAGTTTTTGTCCGACCTGTAGAGTATGCCAAGCCAAATCTAAGGGATCGCGGTACTCAATAAAGCCCTCCACCTTAACTACGCGAAAGTTATTTACTAGCACCTCCTGAGTCTTCTTTAGAGATTTTTTCGCCTTTACTTTCGCTAAACTTGAAACACTTTTTGCCAATAGAATTTGCTGAGGAGCAATGAAAAGCATAAAAATACCTAGAAAAATAGGCAAATATTTTGGCATTGCCATTCTATTTTTATTTGTATTTGATAAGCAAAACACTGATATCGTCCACTTGTTTAGCATCTTGTTGAAAATTTCTATATTCACTCATTAAGGTAGCCGCCGCATCCTGCGTAGATTTGTCCACCAATTTTTTGCAACAATTGCGCAGAGCCTTGTTACCATAAGCTTTTCCCTCTGGGTTTACTTGCTCTGTCAGACCATCGGAATAGAGGCATAAAAATAGACCACCGCTGACATCATACGATTGAGTAGCTATCGTGGTCGTTTCATAAAGCCCGAGAATATTTGAAGGTAAACTTACAGCTTTTTGCTGATATTTTTCAGCTTTTTTAAGATACATCATCGGACTAACATGTCCGGCATTATAGAACGTTAACTTGTTACCTAAGATATCTAATATGCCAAGTTGCATAGTCGCATGCCATTCTCCAGTTCCAAAATGTTTAATAGTGTGATTGATTTTATCAAACAGGTCATTTGGTGCATCAATGATATTAGGTGTTTCTAAGGCGAAAATACTCGCAATCATAGCGGTAAACAAGGCTGATCCAGCTCCGTGGCCTGAAATATCTACAATGGAAAAAATCAGCGTTTTACGTTCATCATCATAGTAGTGAAAATACCAATCTCCCGCTACCTTTTCCGCTGGCATATAAATAGATTCTAGATCGACGCTTGTGTGAGCCCCCTTTAATTTTGGTGGCAACAGGTTTTGCTGCACGCTTTTAGCTATTTCAAATTCCTTTTCCATGCTGATCTTTTCTTTTTCTTTTTCCAGCAAGTTCATTATTTTACTATCACGTTCAATGAGAGAGCCACCAAGTTGTACAAAAGAATCACGCAGAAGCTGAAGCTCACCAAAACTTTTGGCTTTGGGGACAACATTAAACATACCGTGACTGAATCTCAGGATAAAAAGCGCAAGCTCATCAAGCATAATTTTGATATTTCTAAGACCAATATGGGTCGCAATAATCACAGCTAAAAGAATTAATAAGGCCACTATGATAAGGTCCTTAAGAACGCCAAGAACTTGATCAATAATAATATTTTCGGAACTTTCTGCGAACAAAACCGCATTAGTCAGCGGTATGGTCGCAAAAAAGCCATAGATTTTGCCTTCATTTGGCTGCTGGACTTCTATTTGCCCTTCTCTAAGCTGTGCATTAATAAACTGTTTCAGAAGCTGTCTACTTTCAAAGGTAGCCGTCGTAATGACTCTAGAATTTGAATAAATGAGTTTTCCTTCGCGCGTAACAATATAGACTTTTTTGTTTTTCGAATCTTTGTAACGATTCTTGAGAACCGGCCTAATATCAATGGGCCACATCCTGATTTCAATTTTTTGATCGTCTGCCGATGGGACTTGACTGATCTTTTTCGCGACATAAACATGACCCGCTATGGAGAGAAAATTGTACTTATCCGTTAAACTTGATTTTAGTAGACCCACTTCCTCTAAGGGAATCGATTTTCTACCCATTCCTTTTTTAACGACTATTTTTTTAGTTTCAGGTGTGTACTCTAGCTTAATATAATTTTTTTGCTCCTCGGGAGGGAGATTAATCGTTCTTGAAGAAGCTTCAATACTTAGGTTATAAAGCTTAGTAAGAAGAAGAGTGGTCTCATGGCTAAAATCATAATAGAGCATAGCAATGGTATCTCGCACTTTGTGCTGCTTTAAGACGTTTAGCGTAAAATAGCCAAAAATAATAAAACCCGCCAAAGTCGCAATACTTGTAAGAATAATAATAAAATTATGGAGTTTTAATTTAGTTCGCGCATTTTTTACGGCTTTTGTTTTCGGCGTTTTATCTTTTTTTGGTTTTTTATTCTGTATTTTTTTTGAACTCACCTTATTGTGCCTTTTTTTCTAAGATGATTTCAATACGCTGGTTTTCCTCTCTCTCACCTTTAATTAAAACTCCTTTTTCATTGTATTCTGGTATAACGGGATTAAAGTTTGCCCTACCCATAGAAAACATCATCTGGCCGGGTATTCCTGAATCAATAAAAAGCCGAGTTATTTCTTGAGCCTGTGCCGAAGTCATTTGTAACTTATCTTGAAAACGCGAACCTTTGGGTAGAGGGGTAGCACTGGAATGTACCAGGATCTTTATGTCAACAAAATCTTTGGCCGAACTTAGTATTGCCCCAATGTCTTTAAGTTTTTCTTCAGCCCCGTTCATTAATTCAGTAGAATTTGGTTTAAATATTTTACTTGCTGGAATTACGATGGTGCTTATCGAATCCTTTTTATCTTTGGTTTTTTCCATCTGCTCTTTGACTTTGTTTTCTGGATCTATTTTTTGTTTAACGATATTTTTAACTGATTCTTCGGTGATATAATTTTCATAAGCCTTAGCAACTTTGCGCACCGCAGAGTCTGGGTCTCCAAGGTTTAGTATGGCCACAAGCATTTGAAAAGAACGGACTTGTTTTTGTTCAATAGTAATTTTTTCATCAATTATTTCTGTTTCTTCTTCTGTTTTCGTTTCTTTTACAAAACTCGAAGAAATTGATTTTCCAAATTCATAGAATTTTTTTTCGTCCATATGAGACATCGAATAAAGAATCATAAAAAAACCCAGAAGCAGGGACATCATATCGGCAAAGGAACCCATCCAGGGTTCCGAGCCTTCTTCAACTTCTTCTGGTGGTGGTTGTACTGCCATTGTTTTTACTCTTGTGTGAAGCAGCACTAAAAATGAGAACACTCACTTTTAGCTAAATTTAGAACGGGCAGTTAATCAAGCTCCTGATGATGACTCACTAAAAATATTGTGATTAAAGGTTTTTCAGTATCCCTAGCCCTTAACTCTTTTATTCATCTGAGTCTAGCCATCATAGTTATCCCAAATCTTCTACCAACCTCTACTGTTTCAGCCACTACATTCTTCTATAGGGAATTTTAAATTTCTTATGCTTTGGGGTTTCCAGCGCAATAAACACACCGATCGCTAAAAATCTGAATAAAATGCGACATTTTTCTTAACGCAAAATTTCAAAGCTCCCGAATAGGCTAATTATATTTGTCCCCTATACGATAATATCAAGTTTAGCGCCCATCTAACAGGTAGGTGACCAGAAAGGCAGGACACTGTATTTACTAAAATATATAAATGAAATTGTAGATTATAAAAGAGTTTTATCCGACCAAGGTAGAAAATCTAGTTTAATAGAATTAAAAAAATTATCACTATGCCAAAATATTTTCAGTGTGATAAGCACTTTTTCTCTCTGCGCCAAAGATATGCTGAGTAAGGAGGATATAGGATAATAATAACAGTAAAACACCCAAATAAAATGCCTCAGTGAAAAACTGGGCTCCTACCAGCAAGACGCAACCAGAAAAAAATAAAGATAACTGCCACCACATATATTTTTGCCTAATAATTTCATGCATCAGAGGAACTTTTGGCGTTTCCAGCCCTTTCATCATGGCATCCATCTGTTTAGCCTGCAAATTGAACCAAATAAGAAAGGGAACAATTTTATAAATCATGCCATTAATATAAGCCATAACTCCCCAAAACATAAAAATACCAACAACAATCATACGGCGGTCATTGTGAACCCATAAGCTATTATTTTGATCGATAAAATAGGTACATATCCCTAAAAACCAAACAAGGAATGCTAATCTTCCATACCAGTAAAGAATATCCCTTTTCCCTCGCTTTCTTTTTTTTTGAAGCCATAAAGTCGCCACCATAAATAGGAATATAAGAAGCAGGAGAAAGCCGGTTAAAGCCGAATACAGTGAGGCAAAAAATTCTTCTCTACCGAATGCTAGCGAATTAAAGACAGCCAGCAACAAAGCGCAAAGGGATAGGAAAAAAACTGGAGCGTACCTTTTAGTCAACCAATCTGGATACCGAGGTGTTACCTGAAACATAGGGATCACCTGCAAAGAAACCCCCAGGATTAATAAAAATATCCAACCCATAAAACCCCATGTTAGGTGCAGGTCGGTTAATGCGGGGCGGTATAGCTCCATAAAATTGAGATGCCCCAGCTCCAAGAATGTTCCAAGAACTATAGTCACAGCTAAACTCACGAGAGATAAACGCATATAGCGAACAGTGGAATGCTGCGATTTAGCTTTAAATAAAGCTATAAGCGAAATAAAAATAAAGGTACCTAGACTACCCCATAGAAAAACAAGGCTAACCCACTTCAACCAGGTTTCTTGAAAAAGAAAAAATCCAAACGCAAGCCCTATCGTACCTAAGCATAAACCGATATGAATGACGGGTGCCAAAAATTTTTGCTGATAGATTATGCTTCCAGCAAGAACAGGCATTAGCTGAAAAAGCGCTCCGACCATGGTCATAGTGATAACACCCAAAGTTAACATATGCGTGATAGCTATTAGCCCTGGATGATAACGGCTGATAAAGACACTAGGCCCCAACCAAAGCATCAATATAAACCCGGCCATCCCAAAAATAGGCGCAGTAAGAAAAAAGCGAAAGGGTATATTTTGTGGGGGAGCTTGGTCTAATGAGAGACCAGCACTATTAAAACTCAAGGGCAATCCTCTCAGGCTTTATGACATTTTTGTGCGGAGTTCATCCATGCGCTGGACAATTTCATTGGCTTCTTCAGATAGCGCATCGTCTGCCATGGGGTAAAGGATATTTTCTTCTTTCATATTGTGCTGCTGAATCAGTATCAGCAATGTCTCTCCAGAGCCCAAAACAGTATCCTTGTTTTTTTCTGCTAAGGCTTCCTGCATTTCCTTCATAAGCACTCGCATTTGTTTATGTTCCATGCGCATTACTGCCGTAGGCCCCATAGTCATGCCTGTATAATCTTCTAAGGTAGGAAATAGGATTTCTTCTTCTAAAGCAAAATGCTGCTCCATTGCATCGAAAAAAACCTGGGCTTTTTTATGTGTTTTTTCCCAGTCACCTTTTGTGACGATATTTTCAAGTGATGAGTATAGTTCGTCACAGGTCCCGTGATCGTTACTTAAATATTGACTAATGTTTCCCATAGAGTAATTTTTTCCTTTTTAAATTTAAAATTTATTTTTTTGTTCTGCTTTTCACAATTTTTTTACTTACTTTTTTTTAAAATTTATCACGATAGTTTTTTTGTCCACTCGAAGCCCAAAAAAAATACAGACTAAAAGTAATTAAATTTTTCCCTCAAGTGAAAGACTCCCCCCAACCTTTACGACTGTGAACGGGAACGGTAATATATCTGCATCAATTCCGCCGCAACGCTTATCGCTATTTCTTGCGGTGCTTTGCCACCGCCTAAAGGCAAGCCAATTGGGCAGGTGACTGCGGCAAGATCCTCTTTATTAAAACCATCCTTTTGGAGGTTTTGCTGAAATTTTGCCCATTTAGTCTGACTTCCGATAAGACCCAAATAAGCCCGTGGTTTTCTAAGCAAGACTTTAAGTATGTCTTCATCAAGGGCATGACTGTGCGTTAGAATAATACCGTAACTTAGCCTCTCATCCCACTCTAATTTTTTAGCCACTTCAATCGGCTCGCCCTTATGTTTTACAATATCATCTGGCAGCTCTTCACTGTTTATAAATAGGTCTCGACTATCGATGACATGCACTTCAAATGGCGTACCTAGCAAGGTTTTCGCCAGCGCCTTGCCCACATGACCTGCGCCAAATATGTAGACTCGTGGTTTTACCACCATAATATCAATAAACACGGTTACCGCCCCTCCGCAGCACTGTCCTGTCCGACTACACAAACTATAGTCGATGGAAACCGATTTTTGCTCTTTAATCGCCTGAATGCCAGCCATGATAACTTGAATTTCAAGCTGCCCCCCACCAATGGTGCCAAAAAATGTGCCATCAGGAAGTATGATCATCCTAGCGCCAACTTCTCTAGGCGTTGAACCCGAAGTGCCGACGATCAAAGCTGTTGCGCAAGAAATGCCCTGGCTTTTAATTTCGCTAAGTTTTTCTAACCAATTCCACACTTATTCAACACTCCAAAGTATTTAAGGACCGGGGTTTTATATATTTGTAAGCCGCCCTCTTGGCTAAAACAGCAATCATTTGTTTGCGATAAGCAGGCGACAATAAATCTTGTTTGAGGGGGGAACAATTTTTAGCCAGTTCCTCGCAAATACCCTGTAGCCAGGAACTATAAATACCCTCAACGGCATTTTCTCCTGTTTTTGGTAAGGCAAACGCCCTATAAAGGGGATAACTTTCAACGCCATTTACGGAAAAATGCAGCGTCTGACCATCCGAGAAAAAACCAATTCCGACGGAAGCAAAATCAAATGTGGCCCGCAAACGCATCTTTTCATAAGTCATGACACGGTAATCACGAAGAGGCACTGTGATTCCCACAACTATTTCGCTTGGTGAAAGGTTATTCCTAGAGATTCCGTCCTGCCCATAGAATTCTCTCAGTCCTATTTTTCTTATGCCACTTGCTGACGCGATTTCAAGCTGGGCATCCGCTAAAACCAAAATAGCGGCAGAATCTGACACGAACCGAGCCCGACAAGGTTTATTTGGCTTCCCCGAAGCGTTAGGGATGAGATGACATACCGTGCCACCATTTTTATAACAGGCCCCATCGGCAGCCACTATCGTTTCCGTTTGATTAAAATACACACAGCGAGTATCCACTAATAGGTTGCCGCCCAAGGTGGCGCGACTGCGTATCTGCGGGCTCGCGATTTTGCCAGCTGCAAGGGCAAGGCCGGGGATAATTTTTTCAATAAGCGGATGATTAATAAGTTCAGCAAGATTGCGTAACGCACCGATTTTTAACTTTCCATCCTCCTCAACGATTTTTTTCAGATCAGGAATTCTGCCCAAGGAAATGAGATGCAAAGAATCATCACATTGCCCTCTTTTAAGATTGGGAATAAGATCGGTGCCACCACCTAAATAGTGAAAGCGCTGTCCATTATTAAGGCACTCCTGAGAAAGACCTATAGCCTCAGCTATGGATTCGGGGCGGTGGTATAAAATATCTTTTAATATCATAATTTTAAATCACCCTTCTTTTAATTGCTGCATGGCTTTAAGCACTTTGTCCGGAGTCATAGGTAGTGACGTCAACCGGATTCCAACCGCATCATACAAAGCATTTGCTACAGAAGGACTTAGGGGAGCCAAAGCCCCTTCGCCAACTTCTTTGGCTCCAAAAGGGCCTTCATTTTCGCTGCTTTCCAAGGCGACAATATTGATCTCAGGCTGCTCAAATGCCGATGGGATTTTGTAGTCAAGAAAATTGGCATTTTGCAGAACGCCGTCACGACTATAATTCATTTTTTCCATCAAAGCTTGACCCAGTCCCATATGAATAGAACCTTCAAGTTGTCCCTGAACAGATAAGGGATTGAGGGGAAAGCCGCAGTCATGGGCACATGTGACTTTATCGACTTTGATAAAGCCGGTCTCAGTATCGACGCTTACCTCGCTAACAAAAGTAGTAAAACTGTAACTTGGGCTTAAACCAGCTCCCGCGCCTTTAAAATCACCGCCCAGCTTCGGTGATAAATAAACGCCTTTTGCTTGCAGTGCTCCTTGAAAATCCATGGCTTTACGTACGACATCCAGATAATTTAAGGATTTATTCCCTTGTTTAGTCGTAATGAGCTGATCCTTAAAAGTAAATCCGTCACTGTGATATTTGGGGTTTGGGCCTAAATACGGATTGCCAAAATCCGGTTCTCTGCCACCCAAATCAAAGCTGCTATCAGGAATAGCTGGACTGGCATAGATAGGAGGAGGGATCTCTAATATTTCGCAAGCCGCTTCTACCAGCTGTTTTCTTATACTAATGGCTGCATTGCGCGCCGCGTTTCCTGCCATAAAAGTCACGCGTGAGCTATAGGAACCATAATCAATTGGAGTCAGACGTGTATCCGCCGAAATAACCTTGATCATTTTCATGGGAAGACCTAATACCTCAGCCGCCATTTGTGCAAGCATGGTATCGCTGCCTTGACCGATATCGGAAGCCCCCGAATAGAGGGTAACACCCCCATCAAAATCAATGGTGAGACGCACTGTTGACTGTGGCATTTGCGTCCAGTGAATGGGGAGGGCGCTACCACTGATAAAAAATCCGCAGGCAACACCAATGCCTTTGCCGTAAGGGAGTTTACCATATTTTCTTTTCCATTCAGAACTCTGCAAGGCTTTTTCTAAACCTTGTTTAAGTCCAGAGGAAGTGATACGAAATTGACCTGGGGTTAGGCTATGCGGCTTTAAAATCATGTCTAGGCGGCCATACCCTGGATCGATTTTGGCTTTGGTGAGAGCAATATCAAGAGCAACTTCAGTGGCAAATCGGGGGTTAACCCCGCCATGACCCCGCATAGCCCCGCAAACCGGTTTATTCGTATATACCCTATCACAGTGAAAACCGAAGTTTTTGAGTTCGTAAGGCCCTTGCAGTAAAACGCCATTATAATAGGATGTGACGACACCAAAACTAGCATAAGCACCGCCATCAATAAGCATATCGCCTTTAAGAGCTGTTATGCCTTTTTTAGGATGATAGCCAAGCTTCATGTTAATGCGACTTGGATGACGACCATGATGACTATAAAAAACCTCTTCACGACTGAAAACCAGACGAATATTTCTCCCTGTTGACAGAGCGCATTTTACCGCAATCATCTCGTGCGGGAAGGGATCGCTTTTACCACCAAAACCGCCGCCAAGATGAGGTTTAATGACGCGAAGACGGTGCATCGGAATTTCTAACACCTCTGCCAAGGCTTTGTGAAGGTAGTACGGAACTTGGGTGGCGCTATACACCGTAATATTACCTTCACCATCTAATACAACCTGGGTGGCATGCGGCTCAGTAAAAGCATGGGTAACGGCATCAAAGGTAAAAAACTCATCAACAATTTGCTCGGCTTCTTTAAAGCCTGTATCTAAATCACCAAAATTTTGCTCAACAGCTTTGTGAAGATTGGTCGTTTTTTTGAGTTCAGGGTGTATGGAATTCTCTGTTTTATCAAGTGCTTTACGCATATCAATCACCGGAGTTAAACACTCGTAAGTGACATCTATATACTTCAAGGCTTTTTCGGCAATAGCAGCACTTTCAGCCGCTACTGCAGCGACAGGCTCACCAATATAGCGCACTACCGTTTTTGCTAATGCCGATTCATCTTTACTGATAGGAAGCACACCGAAGGTATTCTTAAAATCTGCCCCCGTGAGAATTAACTTTACGCCAGAAAGTGCCATAGCTTTTTCGGTTGCAATGGAAATAATTTTTGCGCTGGCATGCGGCGAACGCAAAATTTTTACATGCAGGGGATTATGGACCCTTAAATCATCTGTATAGTGAGCACGCCCCGTAACCTTATCTACAGAAGATATGATGGGCTGGGGTTTGCCAATAGTATTATATTCCATGCTTCCCACCTTTTATTATGACACTAAGAAAACACTATTTTTTCATATGTGCAGCTGCATCCTGAACAGCTTCAACAATTTTTGTGTATCCTGTGCAGCGGCAAATGGTGCCCGATAGGCATTCTTTAATTTGATCCTCACTGGGTTCTGGATTTTTATTGAGAAGTGCCACCGCCCCCATTATCATTCCTGGCGTACAGTAACCACATTGCAGAGCACCCTTTTCGACAAAGGATTTTTGCAAGGGGTGCAGTTCATATCCCTGAGCCAGACCCTCAATAGTGGTGATTTCCATATTTTCACACTCTAACGCCAAAGTGATACAACTTAAAATAGCGTTCCCGTCTGCGAGCACAGTACAGACACCACATTCACCGAGGTCACAGCCCTTTTTTGTCCCTGTCAAATTGATTTCTTCACGAATAAATTCGAGTAAAGTCATACCTGGAGATACCGCTTTACTAAAATTTTGGCCGTTAATTTTTAAGGTAAGTAACCTAACACTTTGTTCCTGCATAATGTGCTCTTTTTCATCAAATTCTTTTTAATAAAGTCGCAATCCCCTGGCCGTGGCCGATACACATGGAGGCGACCCCCCACTCTACCGCGTGTCTTTCCATATTATTGATCAGCGTTGTGATTAAACGCGTGCCCGTACATCCCAATGGATGCCCAAGTGCGATAGCCCCACCCGCAGGATTTAATTTCTCCTCAGGAATTTCAAGTTCTCGGGCACAGGCGAGCGCCTGACTGGCAAAAGCCTCGTTGAGTTCAAATACACCTATATCAGTAACACTTAGACTTTGTTTTTTTAACAATTTTTTTATGGCCGGTACCGGACCCATCCCCATAAGCGTGGGATCAAGACCTACAACCGCAAACCCACAAATCTGCGCTCTGGGTTTCAGATCTAGTTTTTTACAAGTATTCTTGTTTGCCACAAGGGTAAGGCTTGCGCCGTCGCTGAGCGGTGAGCTATTGCCCGCAGTTACGGTGCCATCTTCCATAAACACCGTTTTAAGATTTGCGAGACTTTCGAGGCTTGATCCTTTACGCGGGCTTTGGTCAAGCTGAACCTCGCCATGTGGTGTGGGAACGCTTACGATTTCTTTTGCAAACCAGCCATTGGCCTGCGCTGAAATAGCCAATTCATGACTGCGGAGGGCAAATTGATCTTGTTCCTGCCGCGATATATTGTAGTTTTTGGCAACTTTTTCTGCCGTGAGCCCCATGTTGGTGAAAGGAAACTCATAGCTCTTAAGAAGGTCTTTATGATAATCCAAAGCAGCTGCCATCGGAACATGCTGCATATGCTCGACACCCCCGGCAAGTATAGCGTCAGCGTGATCTGAAGCAACAGCATTAGCGGCAAAATTAAATGCCTGCAAAGATGAGGCACATAAGCGGTTAATCGTAACTCCGGGAACAGTATCGGGATATCCAGCAAGCAGTGCAGCAAGGCGCGCAATATTTTTGCCCTGCTCTAAATGTTGCCCAACGCAGCCCAAATAAATATCACTTATTTGATCAGAAGAAATAACATGATCATGAAAATATCTTAGGAGGTGTGCCATAAGTTCATCGGCGCGCGAAGATCTGTAGATTCCCTTTTCTTCGTGTGAGCGGCCAATCGCAGTCCTTTTCGCTTCTACCAGCCATGCGTCCATAAGTACGACTCCCATGATGTTTTTTGAAAAAAACTCTGGCTGTGGTTTATGAGTCAGAAATCCGCAGCACAAAATTCAGTCTAGAATTTATTTGTCAAAAACAAAACCTAAAGCCTATCTACAGCTTAGGTTTTTTATGCAAACAAGGGCGAAAAACGCAAAAGTCTGCTTATATCTTAGTTTCTGTAGTATAGGGATAAAGCCTATAGAAAAAAAATGCCCTGTAATTTCCTTTAAGAGATTGAACCTTTAACATAGAATTTTTCCTAAGATCTATTTTAAAGGGACAAGATTCCGCAGCTTTTACCCCCATCAACATGCAGCACCTGTCCCGTAATAAAATGGGAGCGCCTAGAAGCCAGAAACCCAACAGCATAGGCAATATCGTCCGGAGTACCCATTTCTTTTGTCGGTTGCATGGCCAGAAGGCGTGCGCGCACTTCGTCACTAAGTCCCTGGGTCATCGGAGTATCTATCAAACCGGGAGATACAGCATTAACATTGATTTTATACCGCGCCAATTCCAGGGCCAGCGTCCGAGTTAAACTGACCAGACCCCCTTTACTTGCGGCATAATTTGTTTGGCCGGGATTTCCAAGCCAGGAACGTGAAATGATGTTGACGATTTTACCACTTTGGCGCTCGCGCATTTTGGGAATGACGGCTTGGCAACAGAGAAATGGTCCTTTAAGATTGACAGAAAGAACCGCATCCCAGTCCTGTTCTGAAATTTTATTTAAAAAATTATCACGAATAATTCCCGCGTTATTGACCAGTACGTCAACACCGCCATATTTTTTGCAGAGTTCTGCTACACAGGCATCTAAAAAATAACGCTCAGTGACTGATCCTACGTAGCCTAAGGCCTTGCCACCAAGCTCAGTTATTTTGTGAACCGTGTCCGTCAAAGCCTGCTCTTCGGTATCAACGGCAGCGACCACGGCACCTTCAGATGAAAAATGCTGAGCGATAGCGGCACCAATTCCTCGGGCCGCACCGGTAACAATAACTATTTTTTTCTCAAAATCTTTCATAATGCCTCTACGACCATAGCAATACCCTGTCCACCGCCAATACAAGCAGAAGCAACGCCAAAACGCTTGCGTTTGCTTTTTAGGCTATAGAGAAGAGTGGTGACTAAACGAATTCCGGTTGCAGCTAAAGGGTGCCCAATAGCAATGGCACCACCATGAATATTGAGTTTTTCGGGGTCAATTTCAAGTGCCTTGGCAACAGAAAAACACTGGGCTCCAAAAGCTTCATTTATTTCGAAAAGATCAATTTCACTTATCTGCATTCCCAGCCCTTTGAGTAGAGATTTGATGGCAGGAACGGGTCCGACCCCCATAATCCGCGGCTCCACCCCAACAGTAATATAACCATGGATTTTGCCTAGCGGTTTTAAACCGTGAGCTTTGACATAATCACCCCCAGCGATGAGCCCAGCGCAGGCACCATCAACTATTCCTGATGCTGTTCCCGCTGTTGTTGGGCCTTCCTTACTAAAGACATAAGGTAAGGCACCTAATTTTTCCAGAGTGGTTTGCCTGGGGTGCTCATCTTTGCCTAATTTTTTATCTTTATTATTGACCTTTACCTTACGCGGCTGAAAGCCAGACATTTCGAGGACTCCGGTTTCAACAGGGATTATTTCATGGGAAAAAAATCCTGCCTGATCTGCCGCAAAATAACGGTCCTGACTCTGTAAAGCAAACTTATCGACCTCAGTTCTACCCACACCCATTTCTTTGGCGAGGTTATCGGCGGTAACGCCCATGGGAACAGCCGCTGTGTCATCTAAAGCCTCCCAAAGCATGTCCAAATACTCGGGCTTTCCTAAGGGAAACCCTTGGCGGGCACTAAAGGACACGAGAGGAAAGCGACTCATGGTGTCCGTACCACAGCATAGAATAACTTTACCCTTTCCAAGAGCCAGCTGTTCTGCTGCTTGCCCCATAGTCTCAATACCTGACCCGCAAATCCTTTGAACAAGGGAGGCACTACTTTTAAGCGGTGCCCCGCTGTATAGACTAATATGGCGCGGTAAGAAAAAACTGTCCGCAGAAGCTTGTCCAATATTGGCACAGATCGTTTGATCAATGTCACTGGCAGAAATCCCTGAAGAACTGATCACCGCACGAGAGGCAATAATACCTAAATCTGTGGGGGAAACTGTGGATAAACTACCTGACATCTTACCGAATGGTGTTCTTTTTCCATCGATAATGTAAACTTCCTCAAATTTGCTGCCGATAGCGCCATCATCCATAATGCCAGTAGCTTGAGTTTTCATAGTGATTATGCTCCTTTATATTGTGGTTTTTCACGGGTTATTATGCTCTTTAAACCATTATAGGCATCCTGAGTCGTAAAAATTTCGTTGAGAGATGCCATTTCTAAAGCAAGACCCACCCTTAGATCCTTAGCTTTCATTCCTTCATCGATGAGCTCCATAGACTTTTTAAGCGCTAATGGAGCTTTTCGGAGCAAAGCTTTCTCATATTTTACAAATACCTCATTGCTGAAACCTCCCTGAGGCAAATCTCCTGTAAAATCAGCGAAGACCTCTTCTGGAAAATTTTCACTTATTGGATGTCTCTCGAGCTTAACACGTGCTAAATCATCATAGTCTGTTGTTCTTTCTATTACCACATCAACTAGACCATATTTTTGTGCCATTGTGGCATTGATCATCTGCCCTGTAGCGACAAGAAATTTTGCCAGACCTTTACCCACAAGACGCGGTGTTCTTTGTGTACCTCCAAGCCCAGGATAAATGCCAATACCCGTTTCAGGAAAGGCCATAAGTGTGCGCGACGTTGCTACACGGTACTGGCAGGCCAGCGCTAATTCTAAACCGCCACCTAGAGTTAAACCATCGACGTAAGCAACAGTTGTTTTAGCAGACGAAGAAATTTTCTCGAGCAAAGCCTGACCGGCAGCAGTAAACTGGTAGATATGATCGATATTTTTTGCTTCGATATTTTTTAGAAAGAATTTTATATCGGCACCTGCAACAAAGGCTTTGCCTCGGCTCACAAAATATATCTTTTTAATATCACTTTTACCGTCGAGAGCACTAAAAGCAGAAGTTAACTGGCTCATCACCTGTTCGCTCAGAGCATTCATAGAATCAGGGCGATTAAAGGCGATAAATCCGTTTTCACCCCGAGTACTCCAGCGCACATCAAGCGGGCGAAGCTTTGATTCGTCACCAGTTTCTAACAAAGTAGGCATGGGCATGTCCCACTTTTGAAAAAGCTCAGATACGTAACTGCGAATCTCATTCAGCCCTTTACTCAGTGTAAGCTCAAATGGCCCTTGCTCCCAGCGCAGACCAACTCTTGCGGCTAAATCCGTATCCGTAACATCCGCAACACCTTCGCTCACCATTTGCGCCGCGACACCAAGAGCAGTCGCAAGCAAACGCCTCTTTATCGCGTCTTCATCATCAGTTTTACCATGGCTTGGCGCCGTGAGATCCCAGGGTTTTTTTTCTATTTCTGTTTGTTTCTTGAGAGAAGCTGCGGCGAGGTAAAAAGCGCCAAATTTTTCTGCTAAATTGTTGGCCGCATGGTAGGCTATGGGTACTCCCGTGGCATTCATGAGAGCGAAGGGTCCCATTCCGATTTTAAATTCGCGCTTTGCCACTTCGTCAATAAGAGCAGGTGATCCAAAGCCCTCTTCATAAAGCCTTGCGGCTTCGTTGAGCCAGGGGACAAAAAAGCGATTTACGGCAAATCCCGCGGCATCTTTTACATTGATAGGAATTTTATCAATGAGATTGTAAAAATTTTCTAAACGCGAAATAACCTCTGGAGAAGTTTCGGTTCCTGGGATAATTTCGACAAGTTTATTTTTTGCCGCATGATAAAAATAATGAACACCGACAAATCGGTCTTGTTTTTTTAGGCCACGCCCTAAATCAGCAATCGAATATGACGATGTATTTGAGGCCAGGATACAACTATCAACGACCTCTTTTTCAATAGTTTTAAAGAGCTTTTCTTTTACGTCAAAATCTTCAAATACGGCCTCAATTACTAGGTCACAGTCACTGAGTTTTTTAAAATCATTTGTCGCCACTATAGTGGCCATCATTTTGCTCAAATCTTCAGGGCGCATGACCTTACGCTGAACGGCTTCTTCAAGGCTTTTCGTTATATGCCCCATACCTTTTTCTAAGCTTTGAGGACTGACGTCAACAAGGACGACAGGTAATCCTTTCATAGCAAAATGTTGTGCTATGGCTGACCCCATAGTTCCTGCACCCATGACGGCGACTTTTTTAATGTCTTTTTTTTCACTCATGACGATTTTCCTTTACTGACTTTTGATGCGTAGCTATCCAGGACAAGAGACGTTTCAAGACCCTTGCATAAATAATAAATACTCTGAACGACGGGAACTTCAATTCCTAAATCTTCTGCGATACGAAAAATTTTTCCTGCATGATCTTCATTTTCGGTAATACGGTGGTTTTCAATATCCAGAAGCATGGACGGCTTATGATTTCCTCCTCCTGAAAGATAGGTGACGGCGGTTTCCAAATAGTCAGAGCCATAATCAAAACCTATTTTCTTTCCAACCGTAATGGCTTCTAAGATGACCTGGCGGACCATTCGCACAAGGGCTGGCTCCGTCATCACCTGGCGCATCGTCATACGGGTAAGAGCACACACAGTGCTAAGACTTGTATTAAGTATAGCTTTCTTATAGGACTCTTTTTTATATTCCTTTGTTAGCTTTACGGTAAAGTTTCCGCGATTCCAGGCATCAGCGAGAGCAGTATCACGCCCCTCATACAGTTCATTTTGTGAAAGATAACTTTCTTTCATAAAAGAAACTTGGAGTTGATGCCGACCAACGTAATTAGCCCCGATATTGAGAACCAAACGTAAGGCATGCTTTTCGCCAAATATGCTACTAATTTGGTCCTCAGTATCAATACCATTTTGACAGGAAACAAAATATGTATTGGGATCTATATTTGCAAGGTGCAGGAGGCGCAAAATTTCTAGAGAGTGGGGTGTTTTGGTGGCAATTAAAATCACCTCAGGTTTTGCTTGAATAAAATCACTTATATCACTATAAATAGCCCCGAGTTTAGACTGGAAAGACAGCGCTCCATTGATAATAATTTCCTGATTTTGCAAATCATCCGCGCGGTAGCTATTGCGACAGTAAACACTAACTTTTTCCCCAGCATGGGTTAAACATGCCGCTAGCATTGAACCAACAGGGCCAACCCCAATTACGCCGTAGTGTGTCATATCTTCTCCTTAATCAACGGAAATCAGCCAGCAATCATTGGAAAGCTCTTGTTCTCTTCCTTCAAGTAAAGCTGATATATATTTTTTATATCTCTCTTCAATCGTCCGAGGTACTAATTTAAAAGATGGCGTAATCTCATGATCGTCAAGGCTAAGTTCTCGATTAATGATTAAAGCCTTTTTTATTTTTTCGTACCGCACAGGGTTTTGTTGATTAATAGTGGTGACACAACCCTTAAGGCACCCACACAATAATTCCAAATTTTTTGGATATGCGCAGCCAGGATCGGCTAATGAAACCGATATTTCTTTGGCACTAAAAAATTCAAAATTAGGAAAAAGCAAAGCATAAAGCTGAGACTCGGATTGACCGAAGACAAAGGCATACTTGATGAGTTTGCACTTTTTACAAAGAGCTTCCTCAATCGTTGAGGGATACACTTTTTCACCATTACTCATTTTAAAGACGCGGTCCTTGCGGGAGAGAATTTTTAAACCCTCCGCGCTGATTTCCCCAATATCACCCGTTTTAAAATAGCCTTCAGAATCAAAGACCTTTGCGGTTGCTGCTTCGTTTTTAAAATACCCTGTCATGACATTCGGCCCCTTGACAAGAATTTCTCCGTCCTCTGCTATTTTGAGAGAAACTCCCGGTATGGGCTTGCCTACTAAACCCTGCTTTCTTTCCAGGGAAAAATCAGTCAAGGTGCAGCAAGGTGAGGTTTCTGTTAACCCCCAACCCTCAATTACAGGCATATTTTTATTTTTAAAAACGTGCGAAATATTCAGTGGTAAAGAAGCGGCAGCCGTAAACACGAATTTAAGACCTGGGTGAAAAAAATCATGTTCTACTTCAGAAGAACCCATGACCTGCGAAACAATTTCTTGATAGATTTTAGGAACACTAAAAAAGACATGAGGTTTAACGGCAGCAAAATTTTTAAGTAGAAGTTCCGTATCTTTTCCGAGAGAATCATCGACCGCTATGGAACCACCTGTCGTGAGGGCGAAGAACCGCTCAAATAAGCCCCCGAAACTATGGTGCCACGGAAGATAAGACAGAAACTTCATCCCTTTTTCAGGCTGCCACAACTTGAGCAGCGCCATCTGCTGGGACATGATATTAGATTGAGTTAACATAACCCCTTTGGGAAAATTAGAAGTACCGGAAGTGTACATAATAAAGGCAGTCATTTTTCCTGTGACACCAGAAATTTGCTTATCTAAAAGATCTAATTTTTCTTTTGAGCCAGGGCTAGCTAAAATTGCAGTAAAAGGAAAATACTTATTTTTATTTTTGGCAGCATAACTTTCATGATGATCAAATACAATGCGAGTCGCAGGTAAATACTTTGGACTAAGACTCTGGAGTTTTGGAGTACCGTCCAAAAAAAGGCCCTTAAGATCGGAAAAGGAAATGAGCTGTTCAAGAAGTTCTAAGCCATACCCTGCAAATAAGGGAACGCACACACGACCGGAAGCAAGAATTGCCATTTCTGTGACAAAGCGTTGATAATGATTTCCAGCAATAACACCAACCCTATCACCTAGAAGGATGTTTTGTTCCCGCAAAAAGCCAACGACCTTGGCAAGATCCTGAATAAACTGACCCCAAGTCACATAATGATATTGGTGAGTATGATGAGGTGCACCTTTATTTTGAGGAAGTGGTACCGCTGCTATAGGGCTTTTTTCACCAAATACAGGGTTAGGTGCAAAATCTTTTGCGTTGTTCCATAACATCGCCCCAATGGTACTAAAGAGAGTCTCAAGAGGAGCTTCATTTTTAAGCTCTTTCAATAGTTCACCCATGTTTTAAAATCCCTACATGTCTGCTGCTATTTCTCCGGTCGTCATAGTCAACACGTTAGGCGTGTTTTCCTTGTCCCGCCCCTAGTTTCACATGCCGAAAACCGCCCCAAATTGCAGCACCAATGGCACCCGCATAGGCAGATAATTCATGAGACAAAATTTCTAATGTATTTTTTTTCTTATCTTCTTCCGCGACTTCTTGCATTGCTTTTACTAAACCAAGATCATTAGCAAGACCACCAGTAACTAAAATTTTACCGGAAGCCTTGACCAAACGCAGAAGATTTACTAAGCGTCGCGCCATAGAAAGGTGAATGCCCTTTAATATATTTGCAGCGGAAATGCCACGACTAACCATATTGATAACATCGGTTTCGGCGAGCACAGCGCAGATGCCTGAGACAACTTCTGGGTTATCGGCTTCAGTGGAAAGTTTTCCAACTTCGTCAAGGGTAATACCCAAATACCGCGAAATGTTTTCGATAAACTGACCAGATCCAGAGGCACACTGAGAAGTCATGCGGTAGGAAAGAACCTTTGAGCGCTCATCCATCTGTAGCGCTTTTGAGTGTAAAGCTCCAGCATCGACTACAGCGCGTGCTTCTGGGTTTAAAAAAATGGCTCCACGTGCATGTGCTGTCATTGAATAAAAATGACCACGACGATATGAGACAATCTCGCCTTCACCCGTAGTCGCAACGTATGCTATGTCTTCGAGTTTTACTTTATGGGTGTCTAGAAGCTTTTTAATGGTTTGATCGGTGATCTCCAAAGGGTCTCTTTTGCGAAATTTACTCAGCTCATAGCCAACGATTTTCTCGCTCCCTCCCCTATCATCAAAGGACATAAGTACCGTCTTGACAGAGCTGGCTCCTACATCAATACCCATCGTATAAAACATTGACTTCCCTTTCTAAAAAATTACTTTGCCTTATATGAGCCACACCTATAGAAATTTCGCTATATGATGAGGGCATTAAAAGGCATCCATTTGTTTTTGTTCTTTTTTGCTTATGGCCTCAAGATTGATTTTTTCCATTTCATTTAGATAGCCTCGTTTGGCAAAAATAGCTGCCCCGAGGGCACCGGTAAAAATACTATCTGGACTGATATTTAGGACTCTTTCACCATAGTTTTCTTCAACTAATTTTTTGAGAGCGGCAACAGCGGCGGGGTTTTTCGCCACACCGCCGGTAAAGGTGAATTCATCAAAGATACCACCGCTACGCGCCAAAAGAGACATTGCGCGAAGAATCATGGAACGGTGGAGCCCCGCCAAAATATCTTCACGTTTTTCCCCCATGGATAAGCGTTCTCTCAGTTCAGTTCCTGCAAACACGGTACAGGTAGAATTGATTTTCACGGATAGCGTAGACTTTTGCGCCAGTGGGCCAAGCTCATGGACGCCCATATTCATTTCGTCGGCAATGTAACCTAAATAACGGCCACATCCTGCAGCACAGCGGTCATTCATCTGAAAATTAGTGACGATGCCACGACCGTCAATTTGGATTGCTTTAGTATCCTGCCCGCCAATATCAAGAACAGTCGTTGTCTTAGGAAACATATAATGGGCACCTAGGCCATGGCACAATATTTCCGATCGTATTTGTTCCTTAGGAAAGGGCAGGCGCTGCCTACCATAGCCGGTACCGATAGTATTTAAGGCATTGAAGGTAACGTTTGCGGCATAATTTGTCGCCTCGCGAATCTGACCGGCAAAACTTTTAAACTGTGGCAAGGCTACCGTTTCCTCGGTGGCATATTTGATATACTGACTAAACGCGTTAGCATAACTTTTCCCTTCAACTACCAGTATTGCTTTATCAAAAATTCCAATCATGCGATCGAGCAACTTAGGATTATTTTGAACTAATTTTTCTACAGCTTGTAAAAAACCACTGGCTGCAATGTCGCGAAAAAAATCGGAACGAGCACCTACATTTGGTCTAAAAAGATCCTGAGACTCGGCTTCAAGGATTTTAAAGACATCATCCAGCATAGGTACAGCCACTGCTGAAAATTCATTATCGTCGCGCTTGGCCACTTCATTGGCGCACTCAAGTTTTAACGCGTTAAGCTGAGTCAGATGGTTGGCATGGCGGTATTTTGAAGTCAGCCAAGGCAGAAGAGTGCCTTTTATAGCAGCTAAAGTGGCATCTGCCTCTAGCTTACGTTCTAGTAACGTAAAGCGTGAGCTAATTTCCGCCTCTTCTTTAGCCACCTGACAGGCGATATCATAATTACTGCGAGAGTTCGTAATGCCCCGACCAATGATATTTTCATTCTCATCAAGATAGATCGATTTGGTTGTGGTAGAACCTAAATCAATACCAACAAAACAGTCTAATTTCATATTGTACCTCTATGTTTTCTTGCGCTAAAAATCTTCAATTTTAACCACTTCTGATTTTTTCAAAACCACTCAACCCTAAGAGGCACCTGCCTTTTTTGCATCGATCATCTGAAAATAGGATTCTAGGCGATTTTTTATATTCGCAGCGCTGAAATATCGCGGATCAACAAGATCTGATTCTATAAATCCGCCGGCACGCCCTGTCCGACTTTCAATTTCACGCATCATCATCAACTGCCCAGCTGAGAAAGAATTGCAGCTTTTAATGGAATTAATAACAAAGCCATCGGCATCAAAGTCTTTGATATATTTTTCAATGAGGTCAACACGTGAGGGTAGGTTGTGATTGGTATAACAGCCTAAACAGTATTCGGCCATACTTTCCAAGGGATTTTCCGGACTATGACGGAAGCCTTGGTCATAAAGACCACCCACCTTAGTATAAGTTGAAGAAACCACGACAGCCCCTTCATCGTAAAACATTTTCCAAAATTCGCGAAAACTCGTCCAGTTCGGGGGTCCCTCAACCACAAGCCGGTATTTTTCCTTTACCTCTGCCCCATCTGGGGTAATAGGGCCCAATTTTAAGCGTACTCTTTCGTCAATTTCCTCGCGCAAGGTACGGTAATAGTCTTCACACTGCGCCAACCCCCTAAAGGCTGAAAATATCGGCCCTATATAATAAACGCCCCCAAAATAGGCGTCGATGGGACTAGGCTTTGACCGCGCCGAATTCCAAACAGATACCAGGTCATTCTCAGCACGGTTTGAGGCGGACAAATAACTCTTTAACACGTCATAGTCTAGCTTTTTACCAGATATTTCTTCCATGACAGGAATAACTTTTTCTTCTAGCTGTTTAACAACATAATCAACCATAGCACCGGAAATAGATCCCTCAGCTTGATAGGGAACATGCAGCATAACAACCGGGCATTTATATTCCTGCTTGAGAAGTTCAAACCACTTCATAAAAGTAAAGCAGCCGGTATAGCTAAGGAGCAAGAGATCGGGTTCGGGCAGTTTTTCGCCTGTAGGTCCAATATTTCCCCGTTTCATCATACCAACGTCACACTTAACGTAAGTGCACACATCCTCCGAATGTCCGCTTTTTTCAGCTTCCAGGACAAAAGCGGCACTTTTTTTGCGCATAGCGGACTGCAGGGCATTGATTTCAGGATGCACCGGAAGCATATCAAAAGCCCAGATAAGTTCATTGAGATTTCCTGGCACAAAAGTATAAACAACCTTCTTTCCATTTTCTTTAGCCTGAGCTAAATTGTGAAAATGATCGGCAATCATATCTTTTTGGAGGATCATGCTGTTTTCTTTTACTGCTTCTTTATTATTTTCCATGTATTTATACTCCACCCCAAAGTTTTATCGAATCAGCAAACGTGCCAGTCTGTTCCTTGAACGTACGAAATTGGCCTGTATTTTCAGCGTATTTAAAAGATGTGTAAGAAATACCTGCTTTAGTCAATGCTGCGGCTAACATCGGTCTCTCAAGAAGAGCAGGGTCGCAGAAGCTTGGCATACAAAAAATCACACCTTCTGCTCCAGTTTCTTTAACGCTGTTGATAAGGTATTCACCCTTTTCTTTTTTGTCTTCATACTTTGAAGCCGTGGAAACCGACTTGGTGAGGTAAGCATCAACTAAACCAGAAATGGGATCTTTGTTCGTCGCAACAGGTTCCTGAATATAGCGGACACCGAGAACCCAGTCATCTTCGACGATGTAGCAGCCGCTGCTTTCCAGAGCCTTTATTAGACCCAGGGGTGGCTGCTCACAAAAGGCACCGTTAATCGCTACTTTGATATTGTCCTGAGGTTTGATGTCGCGTTTTTTAACTTCTGTCATGTACTGGGCCATCAAAGCGGTATGCTCGGTGACTTCAAGAATATTTCCCGCACGCAAAAGAAGGTAAACCTCTGAAGTTGGGATCTTGTGCGGAACTTCAGCTCTCAGGTCATACAGGCTTTTAATGGCTTTTCTATTTTCGTTATAGAGGGTAATAGAATGTTTGAGATCCTCTGGGGAAACTTTCTTTCCCGTTATTTGGCTCACATGACTAAGAATATCTTCTATCTCATAACGGTAAAAAGCACCGCCAATCTCTGGGTCAAAATTCTGGGGGAGATCCAGATATTTGACATATTTGTTTTTAAAAAGCATTTGCCACATACCACTTAAATTACGGATTACATCGCAAATAGCCGGAAATATCATGCCGTCCATCACATCAAGTTTACCCGAAATCCCCATTTCAATAGTAGATCTAGGAATGTGACAAATGTAGGACTGAAAATAGGCATCACCTTTGATGATTTCTAAATTTGAGCCTCCGCCCATAATGCCTACCGGTAGTGCGCCTGCAGCATGAATGATTTCCTGGGGAATATAAACGGGCATATAGCCGATGGCTTTGCCCCCTGTCTTTTCCTTCCATGCCTTTACATAACCAAAATCCAGGTCATTATAAAGGTGCTCACATTTTTTAATTATCTCATCTATCCCCATGCCAAAAACTCCTCAAAAAAAATTTCATCAACCTAAAAATCAAGCGCTGTACATACCTGTAATGCCCATTGATGTGATTATCGCTAAATCGCGCTTTTTCGGCAGTTGATTGGTTTCGTTTCGCAGCATTCCTTTTAAAAACATCGCGTAAGTTTCTTTAACAATTTCTTCTGGCGTTCCATGTTTTTCAAGCGAATACCAGGTAAAAACCCAGTTCATCATCCCAAAGAGCAAATAGGTTTTAAGGGACAGCTCTTTTACCGGCAGCGCGCGACCGAATTGTGCCTGATAGAGCTCCTGAACTAAAGCTTGCCCTAGTTTATTATAATCTTCTTTCAGTCTCTTCACCTGCCGGTTATGGGTATCACTTAAAAGCAGAGTTCCCCACATCAAAACTTTCATCTCATCGCGGTGACTATGAAAATAGTTAATGTGATTGTGAATCAAGGCATAAATCTTGGCTTCAGGTTTTTCGATCTGCGGGAGAAGCTCTTGCAAATTGCCTAGCACCGCAGAAAAGCCATTGAAGTTGATCAAATATAAAAGCATCTCCTTATTTTTAAAATAATGATAAAGCCCCGCTAAACTTCGTCCAGTCTCCTGAGCTAAACTGCGCATGCTTGTGCCGTGATAGCCAAGCTTTGACATCAAATGCGCTGATTTGCGGAGAATTTCTTCTAACCCATCGTTGACGGGCTTAATTTTTTTTCTATTTTTAAGCATTTTGCCAGATGGGCTTTCGTTTTTCGATAAACGCTTTGATTCCTTCGTTTGCATCATATGTTGCCATCAACTCCTTTAGGTAGAGGTTCTCTAAATTGACTATAGATTCTTCATAATGTTTTAGCATATTGCTGCGCACTGCCTTGGTCGCAATTTGGAGGGAGCTTGCACTTCTGGGAAGCACATATTTTTCTATATACTGACCTAAGATTTCTTCACTCTCTCCCAAAGGCGAAATTTTTTGCAGCATGCCTGCGCTCTGCAAAAATTCGGCACTAAACGTTTCTCCGCTCATGATAAGAGAATGGGCTGCAAACTGCCCTAATTTATAAGGAGCAAGTGCAGCAGCCACCGGAGGAAAAACTCCTAACTGGATTTCAGGGACGCCAAATTTTGCCTTTTCATCCGCAAAAATGACGTCACATGCCATGGCTACTTCGAGACCGCCCCCCAAACAGTAGCCATTTACGAGTGCAAGAGTCGGCACAGGCACGCGCAGCAAAGCACCGATCAACTTGTGAAAGACGGGGAGCATTCCCCCAACCTGTTCACGGGTATGTTCTTCGACACTGGCCCCAAAGCTAAAATTTTTGCCTTCGCCGCTGAGCACCAGGGCTTTAAGGTCTTTTTGAGAACTCAGCCCCTTTAAAACAGAGCTGATTTCTTTCATCATCGCCGCAGTAATCACATTGGCTGGTGGTTCTTTAAACCTTAAACGTAGAACCTGCCCGTCATAAATATATTCAAGTTCAATATGCTCAAAACTCATAACACCTCCTGGAGAAATTAACGCTTGAAGGAGACAATACTCTTGTCCCCCCCAGCTCATAAATTTAGCGCGGTAAAATCGAGGTAACGAGATCTTCTGTCCAGGGAGTTGCTTCTGCAAGAGCCTGTCTTAACTTAATAAAATCAACCTCGCGGTTGTCTTTAGGGCCTTCATTAAAGGCTCTAAATCCTGCTTTTGCCTCAGTCATCATGTTGAGAGCGAGCCATGATCTATTGGTTTCTGCGTTGCGCTGCCAGTGTTCTAATTTTTTCTTTCGCACTGATTCAATGGTTTTGCTTAAACAATCCGGCATAGTAAGAGCGAATCCGTAGCACCATTTATCTACTTCCCTATCAAGCAAACTAAAGTCCGTCTCGCACTCCTTCAAAAGAATCTGCGCTTTTTCTTTTTCAGGTCCCTTTTTAAAGACGCCATAATTTGGATTACCCCATGCATCGTATTCTTCAGTGCTTACAAGAGGGTTAGTGATAAACTCGCCCTGCTTGGTTTTAAGAATTGGCACTACTTTATTAATAAGCCCTAGACGCACTGCCTGCTGAGCCGACCAGTGCTCACACATGGTGCAGGAATACATGGCGTGGCCAATACCCACAAAAAGATGTAAAAAATCTGTGGAACCTCCATCTGGCGCGGAACCATGTTTAGGGCCAGCCTGACCGTAGCGCGCCAAATCAGATGATAAGGTAAAATCACAGGCCATCCCGATTTCTTGCCCACCACCGATACGCATACCATTGACCCGGTTAATTACCGGTTTATCACAGGTAAGGATACCCGTTACCATATCATTAAAAAGGCGCATGTACTGTTTATATTCAGGGGGATTACCGGCATAGTATTCAGCGTATTCTTTGGTATTGCCGCCTGTGCAAAAAGCTTTGTCGCCAACCCCCGTAAAAACAACCGCAACGCAGGAACGATCGTTTGAGGCCTGACGAAAGGCAAGAATAACTTCCTTGACCGCAGCAGTAGTATAAGAATTATACTGTTTGGGGTTATTAAGGCTAATCCAGTAATTAAAAAGTCCCGCAACTTTTTGACCCTGGTTGTCGATGAGCGGACGTTTTTCAACAAGAATATCTCGGTACTGAATATCACTGACGATATTATGGTCTTTCATACAACAGTCTCCTTCTATAGTTTTTTATAGTTAACAAGAACTTGTGCATTCAAAGGGTGATTAAGGCTTAAAAATAGCGCGCTTAGTTAATTTGTGTTCCTGGGCATCCCTGATGACTTCATTTATGGAGTCAAGAGGAAACTCACAAATATTTTCTCTTAGCTTAATACGCTGATTCAAGACATCCTTCACTACGTCATTGTAGTAAACAGGACGGCAGCCCCAGTTACCAAAAATATCAGCATCAAAGGCCATGAGATTGCTTAAACGAACCGTGAGTTTATCCATCGTAAAACCAATAAACCCAATAACCCCAGCATAGGAAAGCAGCAGGTATGCCGTTTGCTGACCAGAAGCTGTTCCACTGGTTTCATAAACTTTCCAGCGGTAGCGCGGCAATTTATTTTCCTTCACGAGCCCGCGAATGGCACCTTTTATGTCATTTTCCGGCATGTTTTTTACGTTCAATATATAGTCAGCACCTTGCTCTTTTGCCACCGCAAGTTTTTCATCATCAACATCTAAAGCAATAACTTTAGCTTCTGCGTTTTTCGCATGCTGCACCATATAAAGACCAATACCACCAACACCGATAACGATCGCGAGATCATTTTTTTGTAGCTGGCTTCGTTTTAGAGACTGGTAAGGGGTGGTCACCGCATCAGCAATAACCGAGAGCTGAGGCAGGGTAAATCCCTTTAAATCATCGGGAAGAACGCACAAATATTTGGCTGGAACGCAAAGATGACTGGCGAACCCGCCATTAAAATCATTGCCGGGCATTTTTTGCTGCTGGCAAATATTGTCTCGGTCTCCCTCACATAGCTCACAGGAGCCACAAGGCAGTACCGCGGGAATTATAACTTTTTTGCCCTTGAGATTTTCATACCCTTCACCGCAGGCGATGACCTCTCCACTAATTTCGTGACCTAAAATGATGGGAAATTGCTGTTTTGTTTTAACCTGTCCCGTTAAAAAAGTTATATCTGTGTGACAAAGTCCGCAACCTGCCACTTTTACGACAACTTCGCCTGCACTTGGCGCAGAAAGAGAAAAATCGCGGCGTTCTAAGGGCTGTCCTACCTGGGTTAAAAAGTACCCCCAAGCTTCAATATTTAACTTTTGGTTCATCTATGACATCCTTTATGCTAGATTAATGATCTTGGAATTTTTTAAACAGGGAGTTAAAAAAGCTATCGAACGTTCGTTCGAGCTTTATTTTTTTTAACATATTACCAATAAATTGTCGATAAGGAATAAAAAAATATTAGAAAACTTTCCCCTCATTATTCTTGCTGCCGGAAAATCTTCGCGATTTGGGTATCCTAAAGGATTAGCCCCGCTTGCTGATGGCACTCCCTGGCTACAAAATCAGGTGGAAACTGCAGAAAATATCGGCATTAGAACCATCGTATTAGTGCTTGGCCCAGATCATGAGCATTATAAAGATGCCCTAATGAGACTTTCCTCGAGGTTTTGCTCACCTCCTGGTACTGCCCATCCGAAAGAGGGTCATGAATACCTCCCGAAAACCCTTAAAGTCCTCATAAATCCAGCCACAGAATCGGGACCTTGGGTTAGTTTAGGGATGGCTCTGTCCTGGCTTCTCAAAGAAGGAGACCAAGATTTGCACGGTATCTTTCTACTTCCCATTGATGTGCCGGTTGCAGATGCCAAGGTCTGGCATACGCTCATAAAAAATCATACGCCCCGAACAGGCGCCGTAATCCCCCGTTATCACGATAAGGGAGGGCATCCTGTTTTATTTTCTTTAACACTCGCAAAACAAATCATCGAGAAGTCCCATTTACACAGCCGATTAGATTACTTTCTCCAAGATCAAATTCCAGGTATAGTATCTAAAGTTTCCGTTGATGATTATCAAGTAAGTCTTAATATCAATACCCAGGAAGACTGGAATTTATATAGGCAAGGCGTCACTCGTCAGAAAAGGTGATTAATCCCGCGTGAAAGGCCCAATTATGGCTGAGCTACAAGCGACACAAAAAATGAAAACACTCCTCAAGCAGTATTTTCAAGATTTTTTTTCCCTAGAAAATAACCAAAAGCCCAAAATTGCCTGGTGTACTAGCGTAGGACCTGCGGAAGTCCTCATAGCCATGGGTTACAAAGTTTACTACCCGGAAAACCACGGAGCGATGCTCGGGGCGACGCGCCTGAGTAGCGACTATATACCCGTTGCCAATGCGCATGGTTATTCTCCTGATATTTGCTCCTATCTCACGGCAGATATCGGTTCCTATCTTCGCAAAGAGACACCTCTCACCAAAGCTTACGGTATTCCTTCTGTTCCTCCTCCGGATATTCTTGTGTATAGCACAAATCAATGCCACGAGGTCAATGATTGGTTTAACTGGTATGCCCGTAAACTAAAAGTTCCGTGTTTTGGCATTCATCCCCCGTGGAAAATCGAAACCATGGACGAGGAAAAAACATCTTATGTTGAGAGTCAAATCCATCAGTTAATTTCCCTTCTAGAAGAACACAGCGGAAAAAAAATGGATTATGACCATCTGGGAGAGATCGTGGCTCTTTCGGGCGAAGCCTCTAAGCTTTGGCGCACATTTTTAGAATACGGAAAACTTAAGCCATCCCCCATAAGCTTTTTTGATGGCTGCATACAAATGGCCCCGGCTGTGGTGCTCAGAGGATCGCAGGCCGCGGTTGACTATTACCGTGAACTGACGGCAGAAGTTAAAGCATTGCCTAAAGATGCCTCGGCAGTATCTGGAGAAAAAACGCGTTTATATTGGGACGGCATGCCCATATGGGGGAAGCTTAGGTTTTTTTCTGATCTTTTTGCGCGTCTCAAAACCTGTGTCACGGTATCGACCTACTGCAATTCCTGGATTTTTGATGAGTTTAGTGATCTTAATCCCGTAAAAAGTATGGCCGCAGGATATACAAAAATATTTATCAACCGCTCAGAAAACTTCAAAGAGCAAACCTTGGTCGCCCTCAGCAAAGAATTTCAGGTTGATGGTATCTTATTTCACGATGCGAAAACTTGCCCCTACAATTCCAACTCACGATTTGCTATGCCTGAACGGCTCATAACAAACCACAAAATCCCCTGTTTAACCATCAACGGCGACCTCAATGATCTACGCTGTTTCTCTGAAGAGCAAACGATCACTTCGATAGAAACATTTGTTGAACAAATCGCCGATTCGCGGCGACGAGCGGGGGCATAACGTGGAAATTTTTGGCGGCATTGATCTTGGTTCGTCTTATACCAAATGCGTTCTCATCAATAAAAAACATGAGCTTCTTGCTTCTCATATCGTAAAGACCAGCATCAGTTTTCAAACAAATGCCGAAACTGTGCTTGCCGGTTGTCTTCAACAGGCAAATCGAAATCAAAACGAAATATTAAGCATTTGTGCTACAGGCGTCGGGCGCAGCAACTGTTCTTTTGCTGATTTTAATAAACCTGAAATAATCTGTTTTGCTCGCGGTGCCTGGCATTTTCACCCTAAAGCCTGCATTGTTGTGGATATCGGTGGGCAGGATAACAAAGTCATCAGGCTATCAGATGAGGGGCAGCAACTCGACTTTAAGATGAACCGCAAATGCGCCGCGGGTACGGGCTCTTTTTTACAAGAAATTTCTCGCAAAATGGATCTCACAACCGAGCAGATGAATGAATACGCAGCAAAGTCGCAAACTCCGGTCACTATTGGGAGTTTTTGCACGGTTTTTACCGCCACAGAAATTATTCATCATATTCGTACGGGTCAGGACATTAATGGCATATTGCGCGGTGTTTTTGAATCTGTGGTAAAACGAATACTAGAAATGGATCCCCTGGCTGGTACTGTTGTCCTCACGGGAGGGGCGATTGCGCGTAATCCTGTGCTCGTGGATATATTCCGGGAAAAATTAACACACGCTGTTTTTATTCCGCCCTCTCCGCAAATGGTTGGTGCTCACGGTGCCGCAATACTAGCCGCAGAAACTTGGCACCGCGAAGAAAGTGAAAGACACAAGTAAAGTGATTTAGGAGCAGAGCATAGAGTCATTGGTAAACGGACTAGATGAAAACTTACAAGCTAATCTTATTCATTAAGGAGATATCTTATGCCCTATGCCGCAAGAATGAAGCACCTTGATAGTTCCGGCATCCGCAGGATGTTTGAGCTCGCCGCATCCATGAAAAATCCCATCGATTTATCCCTTGGGCAGCCTGATTTTCCGGTGCCAGAAAATATTAAAAAAGCCCTCCACCGAGCCGTGGATGACAATAAGAATGGGTATGTCATGGCCGCCGGGATTCCGCCATTTCGCGATGCTGTCGCCAAATCCCTGGTAAACGAAGGCCTAAACCCCGGTGCCGTGATGGCAACTTCCGGTGCTTCTGGAGCCTTGACGGTCGCTCTCACTGTTCTCGCTGATGAAAATACAGACGTTTTAGTCGCGGATCCGGCATTTGTTTCTTATAATTATTTTATACGCCTGGCAGGTGCCACCCCTGTATTTATCGATACCTACCCTGATTTTAAGTTGACACCGGAAAAAATAAGAGCAGCGGTTACGCCAAAATCAAAAATCCTTCTCTTTAATGCACCCAACAATCCCACAGGCGTCGCCTATACCGATGCTGAGCTTCGCGCCCTAGCAGCGACGACGCGTGAGCTTGGGCTTCAGGTTATTGCTGATGAAGTTTATGATCAGTTTTGTTATGATTTTCCCTTTAAATCTTGGCTCCACTATGATAGCGAGGCGCTGCTTGTGCGTACTTTAGGAAAAACCTGGGGGATGCCCGGATGGCGTCTTGGGCTTGCTGCTGGCCCTAAAGACCTTATTGAAAACATGATAATGGTTCAGCAAGTCATGTATGTGTGTATGCATACGGCCTCGCAGTGGGCTGGGATCGAAGCGTTAACCACAGATATGAGTGAGGCCATTGGGCGCTACAAAGTCAAAAGGGATTTTGTTTACTCTGCCTTAAAACCCCATTTTAACTGTGCGAAGCCTGAAGGGGCCTTTTATATTTTCCCCGAAGCACCACGGCAAGATACGGAAGCGTTTTTTAAAAAATGCGTCGAAAACAATATTCTCATGGTCCCAGGTAAGGCTTTTTCCGTTAAAAATACGCATTTTAGGATCTCCTATGCGACCCATAACGAAAGTTTAAAAAAAGGGGTCGAAACGCTCATTAAAATCGCTGACCAAATGAAAGCCGAGTAACAATGGACGTAGAGGATATTTCATCGTGGCTCAAGTCCCTCCCCTCTGATCGCGTGATCATCTTTGATGCGCACCCCTTAATTGCAGAGGGAAAAGAGCCCTTTGACTTTATTATGAAAGAAGTAAAAATACTGCGGCGGGAGAACGTGCTAAGACTTGAAACCCCTTTTCGCCCAGCACCGCTTATTCAGCTGCTTGCTGGTATTGGATATCAAGCTTTTGAAGAAGAATTAGATGAAGAGCACTGGCGGACTTGGTTTTTTCTAAAGAGCTAGAGGCTTTGAGGGTGAGATTACTACCGCCATATTACCCACGCATTTGCCTAACCGTGATATTTGCCACCCCAAAGGCAAAGGCTTGGTTAGTTGATAAAATTTATCATTACAAAAAATGGATTTCCCTATAAGCTGTCCCTTGTCATGGAACTTATGGGATAAGGGCTCTTTATGAAAGACTTAAATTCAACTTCCATCATGTGGTTTAGAAACGACCAACGCTTATCCGATAATCCAGCCCTACAAGCTGCTTGTCAGCACAAAAATCTGCTCCCGATTTTTATTTGGGCCCCTGAGGAAGAAACGCCCTGGCAACCGGGTGAAGCAAGCAATTGGTGGCTGCACCATAGCCTTAAAAGTCTTAATTCAGATTTGATAGCTCAAGGGAGCCAGTTATTTTTAGCGAAAGGTGCGTCGCTTAAATGCCTACAAGAAATAATCAAAACGACTGGCGCTCGGGCTATTTACTGGAATCGGCGCTACGAACCAAATATTATAAAAAGAGACAAGATCATTAAAGACGAGCTTATAAGATTGGGCATCCACGTTGAAAGTTTTAACGGATCGCTCCTGAATGAGCCTTGGGAAGTTGTCAAAAAAGATGGCACCGCCTATCAGGTCTATACGCCTTACTGGAAAGTCGCCAGCGCCAAAGTCGACACGCGTGAAATCGGCAAGACTTCTAAAATTCCAGCCCCGCCTAGTGGATGCAAATCATCGCTCAATGTAGATGAACTGCCCCTGACCCCAAAGATTAGCTGGGATGCTGGGTTTCATGAGTATTGGTACCCAGGAGAACATGCGGCTAAAAAGAATCTAAAAATTTTCGTTGAAAAGAATATCACCCACTATGATACTCATAGAGATATTCCGAGCATTCCGGGGACATCACTCCTCAGTCCCTATTTGCACTTTGGAAATGTAAGCCCTAAACAAATTTGGGTTTCGGTATACCGCCAACAAAAGGAAAACCCAAGTAGCGTTCAGTATCTCAAAGAATTAGTTTGGCGGGATTTTGCCGCGCATCTTCTCTATCATTTTCCGCACACAACCACCGAGCCTCTCAGGGAAGCATTTAAAAATTTTCCTTGGAAAAAATCACCAAAAAGTCTCAGCGCATGGCAAAAGGGGATGACGGGATATACTATCGTCGATGCAGGGATGCGGCAGCTGTGGCATATTGGCTGGATGCATAACCGGGTACGCATGATTGTGGCATCCTTTTTGGTCAAAGACTTACAAATCTCATGGGAGGAAGGGACGCAGTGGTTTTGGGATACCTTAGTCGATGCAGACTTAGCAAGCAATACTATGGGCTGGCAGTGGACCGCTGGCTGCGGGGCGGACGCAGCTCCTTATTTTAGGGTCTTTAACCCCATGCTTCAAGGAGCTCGATTCGATCCCAAGGGAGACTATATTCGGCAGTGGATCCCTGAGCTCAGTAGGCTCCCAAACAAATGGATCCATGCCCCATGGGAGGCACCGGTAGAAGAGCTAGCAAAAGCGAATATCACCCTCGGAAAAACCTATCCCAAACCAGTCGTCAACCATTTTAGCGCAAAAATAGTTGCTCTTCTGGCCTATGAAAAAATAAAAAAGAAATGAGCAATATTTTGCCATTGAAGCCGCTATTCCCTAGCTCTGACGAATTTTACACACGAAAATTTTTGGTCTAATATCAGGAAGGAAAGAGAGAATAACCCAGCAACCCGCTTCAAAAAAAAATCGCATATTTTTATAAGGCATCAACTAGCCACTTGAGATATTCTTATGAAAACAATTGTTTGGCGCGATAGCCCCCAAAACTACCACGACATTTTTTATAAAATCATCTGATTTACCACCAAAAAAAGGAGTCCGGATGAACCACCCCAAAAAACCGATTGTGTCAGCTCAGCTAAGCTATCATAACAAAAATTTTCTCGATGGCGATGACGCGAGGCCTTTACGCATCCTTGCCGAATATCTGGAACCTTTATCAAGACTTAAGCACGAAGAAATTCACGATACGATCGTATTTTTTGGTTCTGCTCGTATTAAGGAAGATGGTCCTCTAGGGAAATATTATCACGATGCTCGCGCGCTCGCCAAAAACTTAACGGAATGGTCTCAAAACCTAGAGGGTTCAAAGCGTTTTGTGATTTGCTCTGGCGGTGGTGGCGGCATAATGGAAGCAGCTAATCGCGGCGCTGCCGAAGCGGGTGGCAGCACCATTGGTTTCAATATCGGCCTGCCTCACGAACAACGCCCCAACCCCTATGTCACCCCTTCTCTTGTTTTTGAGTTTCATTATTTTTTTATGCGCAAGCTGTGGTTTTCCCACTTAGCTAGGGCTCTTGTCGTATTTCCAGGCGGGTTTGGAACACTCGATGAATTTATGGAAATGCTTACCTTAGCCCAAACCAAAAAACTTGACCGCGAAGTTATTATTTTACTTTACGGGACAGAATATTGGGATGAGGTCCTTAATTTTAATGCTCTCGTTAAACATGAGGTCATTGGCGCTGAGGATTTAAAACTCATTCACCGCGTAGATGATGTTCAGTCAGCTTTTGCTTTTCTCAAGGAGCGTCTCCCTAAAGAGAAGGAGGAGGACTTCCCGGCTATTGCAAAAATTAAGGACACAATACAACAAAAAGCCTAAATAATTTGTCACCAAAACAACGCGGAGTTCACATCCGATAACTTTTAACCTGAGTGACTAAGACAGGTTGGCGACAATCAAAATAGATGAGGTCAGCCTGTTTTTCTTCCTGTCCCTGGCTAATTAGGGCCTGTACTCACATTAATGCGTGGACCTAGTCGATTTCGTCAGCCTAGGCGTAAGCTCAGACGGCATCGTGGGTCTGGGCGATTAACGCCGACGTAAATTTGAACTGCGGAGAACCTTAGATGATGAGCTATGAAAAACTGGATGTCTATCAATGCGCAATTAAATTTTTAAGTTTGG
>JAUILP010000109.1 GCA_030432875.1 Oligoflexia bacterium
GACGCCATTATTCGTGGTGAATCTAGCATGGCTTTAAAAAAAATTGCTATGGCACAAGGTATGCGAACATTAAGGCAATCGGCTCTTGTTAAGTTAGCTAAAGGACAAGTTTCAGCGACGGAAGTTGTTCGCGTAACCTCGTCAGATAGTGAAGATGAAGAAAAATCTCAAGCGGCTTAAAGACTTTTCATTGGGATGAATATGGATATTACTTTACCACAACTCCTAAAGAGCCTTGTTGAACAAGGGGCTAGTGACTTGCATTTGTCCTCAGGTACCCCACCAAGACTCCGCATAAATGGCTCATTAATGCCGCTTAATCTTCCTGTTCTTGAGCCAACATTTACTAAGCAACTTTGCTATAGCGTCTTGACTGAGCAGCAAAAAAGGGTTTTTGAGCAAAAAAAGGAAATTGATTTTGCTTTTTCATTAAAAGGTTTGGCCCGATTTAGAGCCAATATATTCCTTCAAAAAAACTCTGTTGCAGGGGTATTTCGTCTTATACCTTTTCAGCTCAAAACCTTAGAAGAACTGAAATTACCGCCTATTATTAAAAAATTGTGCGAGCTTCCTCGTGGCTTAGTTCTCGTCACGGGACCGACAGGATCCGGAAAATCGACCACTTTAGCCTCAATGATCAACTATATTAATGAAAGCTCATTCAATCATATTGTCACTATTGAAGACCCTGTTGAGTTTCTTCATGTGAGTAAAAAATGTGTCGTTAATCAGAGAGAAGTCGGCGGTGATACCCATAATTTTGCTGCGGCGCTACGCAGCGCTTTGCGTCAAGATCCTGATGTTGTGCTTGTAGGGGAAATGCGGGACCTTGAAACAATTCAGCTCGCCATTTCAACGGCTGAAACAGGTCATCTCGTATTTGGCACCCTTCACACCAATTCAGCGGTATCTTCACTCAACCGTATGATTGACGTTTTCCCGCCCCATCAGCAAGATCAAGTCAGAGCGCAATTATCTTTGAGTTTACAAGCCGTCGTTTCGCAAATACTGATTCCTTCGCAAATGCTTGGGCGGGTTATGGCAATGGAAGTTATGGTGCCTAATACCGCGATAAGAAATCTCATCCGGGAAAATAAACTACATCAAGTGTATTCTATGATGCAAACAGGTCAGGATAACACGGGAATGCAAACATTAAATCAGGCCTTAGTGGCCCTAATACTCCGAAGACAAATCGAGACAAAGGTAGCATTTACAAAATCGCAATATCCTGAGGAATTGGAAGATTTACTCATAGCGGCTGGTGCAGGTCAGCGTCCAGGTGCAGGGCAAAGACGAAAGGCATAACATAAATGGCTAAATTTCAGTACAAAGCGAGAGATCTCAATGGCCGTCAACGTACAGGAGTCGTAGAAGCTGCGGATCGCCGTGCCGCACAAAATCGCTTGGGTCAAATGCGCCTGAAAACGGTAACCCTGGTGCAACAAGGTAAGATGAAAAATGAAGATATGACGCTGCGCCCTGGCGAAAAGTCGTTCTTAGGTGGTGCTCTTATTGTCACGAATAAAGGACAAATTATTATTTCTGCAGGTGAAAAAATCACTTCGCGGGAGATTATCGTTTTTACTAAGCAATTATCAGCGATGATTAATAGTGGCGTTCCGTTGGTCACATCCATTGATTTGCTCGCCAGACAACAAAGAATTCGCAAGTTTGGTAACATGCTTTACCGTGTTCGGGAAGACCTTGAAAATGGGGCGAAACTTAGCGAATGTTTTGCGCGTTTCCCCCGTGTTTTTGATGATCTGTTTGTTTCTTTAGTGCGAGCCGGGGAGGCTAGCGGTAGTTTGGATAAAATTTTGCTTAAACTCGTTGAATATACCGAGAAAGCCGAGCGTATCAAAAAGCAAATCAAATCAGCAATGACCTATCCTATCGTCGTTATTATTGTGGCTATCGCAGTTGTAACGGGACTCCTCGTATTTGTCGTTCCCAAATTTGCCGATCAATTTAAGGAGGGCGGCAAGCCGCTCCCGGCATTAACTCAGTGGTTGGTTGATTTCTCCGATAGCTTTGCCAGCAATTGGCACATATATTTTGGAGCCTTATTTGCCTTATTTGTCGGAACAAAATTATGGGCTAGAACAAAAACAGGGGAGGAAGCTCTTGATAAGTTGGTTTTAACCATCCCCGTTACCGGAGAGCTTGTTCGAAAAGTTGCTGTCGGAAGATTTTGTTCCATTATGGCTACGATGTTATCCTCAGGTATAAATATGATAGAGGCACTCACAATTTGTGCAGCAGCATCTGGCAGTAAGCCTATTGAAAACTTCATCCTCAATACCCGGTCGAAAGTAGAACAAGGGATCAAGATGTCAACTCCACTTGGCGAGGGTGATATCTTCCCCCCAATGGTCGTTTCTATGATCGAGGTTGGTGAAAATACTGGCGCGATTGATGAAATGCTCAAAAAAGTAAGTGATTTTTATGAGGAAGAAGTTGAATTAGCTGTCGCAGCACTCCTGTCTATGATTGAACCCCTTCTTATCGTCTTCTTGGGGGGGATTGTTGGTTTTGTTATCATTGCACTCTATTTGCCCATTTTCGATATGGCCGGTACGGTAGGGTAGAAAAAAACCTAGATGTCAGATTGGTTGACCTATGTTACTGTGGTTAAAGGAAGTTTAAGCCACAACACTAGGAGAGATCATGATGAAAACGGTTGATCTAGGGTTTAGTGCCCTTATTGATGGGAAATGGGAAAAAGGCACTCAGGAACTTATTTCAAGCAATCCTGGTCGGTATGATGAAATTGTGGCAGTTTTTTCTGAGGCTAATGCGGATCAGGTTCGTAGAGCCTGGACTTCAGCCCGCAGCGTACAAAAATCTTGGGCTAAAACTCCCGCCCCAGTAAGAGCTGAAGTCATCCTCAACTTTGGCAAACTTGTAGAAAAAAATAAAGAAGCGCTTTCCCAAACCGTATGCCGAGAAATTGGCAAGCCCATTAAAGAAGCACGCGGCTCGGTTCAAGAAGTCATAGATACCTGCAATTTTTTTGTTTCTGAGGGCCGTCGCCTTTATGGCCAGACCATCCCTTCAGAAATGCCCGATAAGGAATGCTTTACTTACCGCAGACCACTTGGTGTCTTTGGGTTTATCACGGCTTGTAATTTTCCTGCCGCTGTTCCTGCCTGGTATTTTGTTCCAGCGTTAGTGGCAGGTAATACTTGTGTTTGGAAACCAAGTGAAGAGGCTCCTCTAACCAGTTATTACCTCACAGAGCTCCTTCTGCATGCCGGAGTTCCTAAAGGGGTATTTAACGTCGTCTTTGGTGGTGCCAGTACTGGAAGTGAATTAATTAAAGGTGTGGAAGAAGGGGCTTTTGATAAAATTGGGTTTACCGGCTCGACTCAAATTGGCAAAAAAATAGGCGAGGTTTGTGGACGCAATCTCATCGTCCCCTGTTTAGAGTTGGGCGGAAAAAACCCGCTTGTTATTTGTGATGACAGCGATTTGGAGTTAGCTGTAGAGGGAGCTCTTTTTAGCGGATTGGCGACGGCTGGTCAAAGGTGTACCTCACTCGGTAACCTTATAGTCAGTAAAAAAATACTTGATGCCTTTATGCAAAAATTTATTCCGGCTATTAAAAGCATTAAAATCGGCAATCCCCAAAATGAATCTAATTTTTACGGACCGCTCATTAGCGAAAAATATCTTAATAGTCACATGAGAAATATTGAGACTCTTCTGGCTTCTCATCATGAGCTCCCGCTTGGCAAGGGTGGACGGATTGGCTTTGAGTCAAATTGGAACAATTTTTTTGGTGATGAAAAAAAAGGATTTTACGCAAGTCCCACAGTGGTTCTTGGGGTAAAAGAGAATGATGAAATTTATGCCACAGAAACTTTTGGACCTTTATTTAATGTTATGACATTTGAGGACTTTGATGAGGCAATACATTTGGCTAATGCTCATGGATATGGACTTTCAAGTGCTATATACAGTCGTGACCCGCAAAAAATTTATAAATTCAAATCTGAAATAAGTGCGGGGATGACGAGTATTAATAACTCGACAACTGGCGCAGAAGCCCATTTACCCTTTGGCGGCAATGGTAAAAGCGGCAATGGCGGAAGACAGTCGGGAATTTGGGTCATCGATCAATTTACCAAGTGGCATGCGGTCAACTGGGATTTATCAGGCAAACTCCAGAAAGCACAAATGGATACGGGATATATTAAAGCTGATTTAAGCTATGGGTTTTAGTTGATACTCATTAGGTAACCCTCAGTCTTCTCCTGTTTTTTTGGGGGTGGGTTTTAGTAGTACCTTAACAGGCATTTAAGAAGGCAGAGGTAATAAAATAAGCCTGTTCTATGGGACACAAAAAAAATCATACGGAGAATTGGGTAACACATGCCAAAACCGTTCAAGGCTAGCATGTGTATCGCGACAAAAACGCTTTTTTAAGCGAGAGGCCCATCTTAAGGACCTCCTGGCTTTTTAATATTTACTTTGCTGCAAAGGTCCCGCTCTTTGAGCGGGACACGCCCCAGGAGCTTGGCACCAAGGATATAGATTATTTGCGCGAAGCATCAATCCAGTTTTGATTTTTAACGGACTGATTAAGAGCAGAGACAGCCTTAACTTCACGAATACGTTTTTCAGCAAATCGATCACTGGCGATATGCGTAGGAATCGATGAGCGATCTGATTCTTCAAAAATTTTGAGCAGGGTATCATAAATTTTAGCGGTATCTTTTTCAGATGCTCTAGGATCATAGCCGCGAAGCTCGTGAGACACATTAATCAAACCACCAGCATTGATTACGTAGTCTGGGCAATATAAAATTCCAAGTTCTTGAACCATTTGACCATGGCGCTGCTCCTCAGCCAATTGATTATTGGCGGCACCAGCAACAATTTTAGCTTTCAACATAGGTAGAGTTTCATCATTCAGGACGGCTCCCATAGCACAAGGAGAAAAAATATCAGCCTTTTCAGCTAAAATATGATCATTCTCTGCTATTTGAGCGCCGAAATCCTGCTGTACCTTACGAGTATTGGCAGCATTGATATCAGATACAATAAGATTAACTTTTTCTGAAGCTAAGAGTTTGCAGAGATTATAACCTACATGTCCCACACCCTGAACAGATACCGTCAAACCAGCCAGGGAATCTCGTTTAAGGCGATGTTTAACTGCTGCTTTCATACCGTAGAGAACACCTAAAGCTGTGTAAGGAGATGGATCACCAGACCCCGCATGAGTTGAAATTCCTGTTACATATTTTGTTTCTAAAGCGACATATTCCATATCATCTACGTTGATATTGACGTCTTCAGCCGTGATATAACGACCACCCAGACTATTTACAAAGCGTCCAAAGGCGCGAAATAATGCTTCGGATTTTAATTTTTGGGGATCTCCAAAAAGTACTGCTTTTCCACCACCCAAATTGAGGCCAGCGACAGCCGCTTTATAGGTCATTCCTCGCGATAAACGTAAAACATCATTGAGTGCATCATCTTCGCTTTCGTAATTCCAGAAGCGACAGCCTCCCAAAGCTGGTCCTAAAGTTGTATCGTGAATTGCTATAATCGCTTTTAAACCGGTAACCTGATCCTGACAAAAAACAACTTGCTCATGTCCCATTTGGCTCGCTAATTTAAAAAGATTTGTCATTTAAATACCCTCTTGTTGATTTTTTGCTCGCCCCCGTGGCGCTTACAATATACTATTATTACTAGAATAACTAATATTGTTCACGAAAAAACCTTTCCCAAATATTCTCTTTAAAGGAATCCGTGAAAATGTCTCTTATGCACATTGTTAGGCAAGATCGACCAATGAATCAACCATTAATTTTACACTTATCACCAAAGCCGCATTTCAAAGCCGTTTCAATGCTACTAACAGAGTTATTTATAATATTCTTAATTTTCTTTTTATTTGAACCCTCTGTTTCTCTGGCTGAAGAAATATCCTTAAATAATTTTGTCCCACTGAACCCCAACCTGACCTATAATCTAGAAGTCGCTAAAGATGAATTTTTCCAGCGTGTCATCATAAAAAAAAATGTCCAAGGCAAAAATTTAACCTTCATGCTCAACGAGGAATATGCCTATTTTTGGAAACTGACGCCCCATTTATCCTCCATGGGAACAGCGGAGTCATCAGCTTCAGCATCAGGATCCTTCGTTTTTTTAAAATCGGGACGACCCATAGCTGAACATCCTGTTATCGAGAAAAAACAAATTGAATGGGACCCCTATCCTGAAGCCACAGAATATCGCATAACTATTTCTGACCTAAATACTCGTCCCAGGTCAATAATGAGAACGACCAGCCACAGTGCCTTGCTTCCGCGAAGTCCTTATAGTGTGCTTATTTTTATAGAACCGTACAAAATGGGCGGAGGCAGTTTATTTGATACCTTTTCTGTTTTACCTGGTCTAAAACTCGCGCGTGATAAAAATGCAGATAAAGTCGTTGTCCTAAAACCAGAGCCGCAAAGCACAGAGGAAAGTCTCTCCAAAGTAGCCTCAGGCGCAGCACCTGGGCCTGAGGTCTCTGTTTTGCCCGAAGTAAACCCAGGTCCTACTGAGGCAAGCCCTGAGGAGTTTCAAAAACCTTGGCACCGTTTGAGTTTTTATGAGGCCTATTTTTTTGATACCTTAAAACTTACCCGCGGAACGGCAAAAATATCTCTGGATGATCAGGCATTTGGTGGCGGATTTAGCCTGCACACGCAACCGATTGCGGGTTTTTATATCACGGCCCAAGCTGACTATCACGATATCGAGTCCATCACCAATATTGAAGGCACGGAAAGCGCCTTAAGTGACTTTGGCTTCAAAGCGCCGCGGGTCAACGTGAGCGGTGGTCTCGGCATAGATGTTTTAGGTTTTATTCCTAACGGCCATCATCACCTTGGACTTAGGGCGGCAGGAGGTCTTATTTCGTTGCCCTTTCTCCCTGAAGAAGATTCTCTTGAAAATCTCACCATTCCCCCAAAAATATCCTCTAAACAGGTCCCTCTCGCGGGAGGAGGCCTAGGTTACCGGTTTTTTACCAAAAATTTGTCACTAGGTCTTGATTATTCGTTTTTGGTCAGTGAAAAACGCAATAGTGAGATTAGTACTGGACAACTATCCCTAGAATTTTATATAGCAAAAGGGATTTCCGTGTTGCTTGCATTTCAGGGGCGTCAGATTCATAGCAAAATTTGTGCTGAGGATAAGGCCCAATGCGAAGCCATCGGCACGGTAAATACCCGCGTCATAGAAAATGCTGTGATCGCCGGGATCGGTAATTATCGGCATTAATAGGACAATTAAACGGTGAAAGACAATAATAAGTTTGACGTTATCATCGTCGGAGGTGGTCACGCCGGTATTGAAGCCTCGCTTGCTGCGGCACGTATGGGCTGCAAGACTTTACTCGTCACCCAAAATGTTGAGAAAATTGGTGCTATGAGTTGTAATCCCGCTATTGGGGGTACAGCTAAAGGGCATCTTGTCAAAGAGGTCGATGCCTTAGGGGGAGAAATGGCCCGCGCCATAGATCGCACCGGTATTCAGTTCCGTGTTTTAAACCGCAAAAAAGGACCTGCTATCTGGTCGTCCCGCGCTCAAGCTGATATGGATCTCTACCGGCGCACGATGAAGCATACCCTAGAAAATACACCAAATTTATTTATACGTCAGGATAGTGTCACTGGGCTTCTCACCGAAAAAAGTGACAAAGAAAACATTTTTTTCACCGTTAAAGGTGTGGACACCCGCATTTTTGGTTCCCTTTTCAGTTCTACCGTGGTTATTACCAGCGGGACATTTCTCAATGGCCTCATTCATATTGGGGGCCAGCAAATTACAGCTGGTCGAGCAGGTGATCCCGCTTCTATTGAACTCGCAAAGTTTTTAAGAACAGCGGGCTTTAGAGTCGGACGCTTAAAAACTGGCACAACACCCCGGTTAGATGGGCGCACGATTAAGTGGGGAGAACTTGAGGCACAGGCTTCTGACGAAGATATCATTCCTTTTAGTTTCAATACAAAGGCGATTACGCAATCCCTAGTTCCCTGCTATATAACCCATACCAATGAAGAGACCCATAGAATTATCCGAAGCTACTTGCATCAGTCTCCTCTTTATTCTGGCACAATTACCGGCATCGGCCCTCGTTACTGTCCTTCGATTGAGGATAAAGTCGTTAAATTTCCCGACCGAGTCAGCCACCAAATTTTTTTAGAGCCACAGGGTTATGACACGCAAGAAGTTTATCCTAATGGAATTTCGACTTCCTTACCGCTTCAGGCGCAAATTGCTTTGGTGAGAACCATTAAAGGACTAGAAAATGCGGAAATTATTCGCCCTGGCTATGCTATTGAATATGATTTTATTGATCCCACTGAACTGAAACTCAACCTGGAAACCAAAAGAGCAGAAAA